>NZ_JAMXXZ010000016.1:0-54892 GCF_024129285.1 Acinetobacter sp. S4397-1 | reverse complement strand
ATTTCCGTACAACTGACGTAACTGGTGCGATCCAGTTGAAAGAAGGTGTGGAAATGGTTATGCCTGGTGACAACGTTGAGATGTCAGTAGAGCTGATCCACCCAATCGCAATGGACCCAGGTCTGCGTTTTGCGATCCGTGAAGGTGGTCGTACAGTAGGTGCTGGTGTAGTTGCTAAAGTAACTGCATAATCACTGATTGTGTCAAAAAAGCGCTCCTGTGGAGCGCTTTTTTTATATTTGTCTTTATAAAATTCAGCCTTAATCTCCAGCTTAAATTGTCTGACAGTTTATTAAAAAGCTGTCCTTAAGTGATATTTTACTGACCTTAACTGCAATTATGAGAAAAATTCCACGCAGTAAGATAAATCTAAGAATTCCAAGATTATATTTTCAGGTCTAAAAGCACTTGAATGGAGAAGGGCATGAACGCTAAAGTAAAAATTACCAATCGGGCTGGTGCAAGCTTTCCAGTACGCCGGATGAATTTCGAGTTTGAACAGGTCCCAGAATATTGGATGAGTGGTTCGGCAGGTCTGACCCACTTTATGACAGCACTCTCGGCATTATTTCCAGCAGGTGAAAAATTTTTTATTGATTCGGTTCGTGCTGTACGCCAGCATCCCGCCATCAAAGACAATGAAGCCCTCCAAAAAGAAATTTCTGCTTTTATTGGTCAAGAAGCCATGCATACTCAAGAGCATGTCGGTTTTAATGCGTCGGCCCAGCGTTATGGTCATGATGTCGATGCGCTTGACCGTCAGACAGACCGAGTGATTCAAACGGTACGTAAGTTTTTTGCTGTACTTGGTAAGCCATTTGGGATTAGTCAGGAGATGGTTGATCTGACCGCAACTACGGCTCTTGAGCATTTTACTGCAACCATTGCCTCCCAGTTGCTGAGTAATGAGCATATTCAGGAGCTGATGAAAGATGAGACCATGAAAACCATGTGGCTGTGGCATGCGATTGAGGAAAATGAGCATAAGGCCGTGGCCTATGATGTATTCGAGGGTGTTTTTGGTAAAGGTTCTAAATCCTATCTATTGCGTACCAGTTCTTTAGTGGCTGCGATGGTGACTTTATTCTTTGTACATAGCTATTTTATCCTGCGCTTATTAAAAGAAGATCAGCATCTGAATATATCGGCATTGAAAGATATTTATATTTTTGGTTATAGCCCATCCAAAGGAATTATTGCAGGTATGACCAAAGAAATGCTGATGTATTTTAAACCAGGATTTCATCCTAATGACCTGGATAGCCGGAGTTTACTGAGCAGCTGGAAGCAGAAACTCGGTTTATAGAGTGAAAAGCTGAAGAGCGATTGAGATCGCTCTTTTTTTTACTCGATTTTTTAAATAAAGTTTCTATAATGCGGAGGTTGATTTTATATAAGATGAACGAAGATGATTCGTTTAATGCAAGTTGCTGATCTGGAGCGTGTTAGCCAGATCGAAAGTCTGGTTCAGTCGCACCCTTGGACTTTCAATCAATTCAAAGAAGCAGTCAGGGCCTATCAAAGTACTGTGATTGAGCAGGCAGGACAAGTGGTAGGCTTTTGTATTTTGCAGCCGGTTGTGGATGAAGCCAATCTGCTATTGATGGCAATTGATCCTGCACAGCAGGGCAAAGGCCTGGGTTTTGAGTTATTAGACCAGTCGATTGCTTTGCTGAAAAATAATCCGGTACAGATTTTTTTAGAAGTTCGTGAGCGTAATGTCGCTGCCATTAAGCTGTATGAAAAGTCTGGTTTTCATCAGATTGATTTAAGAAAAAATTATTATCCAAATCCAGATGGCACACGTGAGCATGCAATTATCATGGTCAAAGCCTGTACGGATGACTTTGCCAGTCTATTTAAATCATAACAGCAAAAAAGATACTATTTAATGATCTGATGATTCCATCCGCTGGGCAAAGTCGTCATCAAGGAGTTTCCCAAGTGTTCGATTTCTGTAGCACTTAATGGGCGATTCAGGCGACGCCATTGCCCATCAATCAGCAACTCTAAAGGCAGATAACGGGACTTATAATTCATTTTATAAGAATGTGGCACCCAATAGCCCAGATAAATAAATCGCAATCCGATTTTTTTTGCATGTTCAATTTGTTTCAGAATAGCAAATACACCGAGAGAGCGGCGGTTTTCATCGGGATCAAAGAAGGTATATACTGCTGAAATCCCATCATCCAGCAGATCACATGCGGATACCGCAATCAGGTGTTCACCTTGCCATAGTTCCAGAAAGAAGCTCTCTGCGCAGCTTTGCAGCAGAAACTTTTCAAACTGGTCTCGACTTGGTGGATACATGTCGCCATCAGCATGACGCTCATGAATGTAGCGTTCGTATAAAGCATAATGGAGATCGCTGGCCTGATCTGGGCTGGTAATTCGCATGCTCAGATCTTGATTACGTTTCCAGGCCTTTTTTTGAGAACTATTCATCTCGAATTCATGCACAGGAACGCGACAAGACAAACATTGACGGCATAGATGGCATTCGGGCCGATAAACAAAATCACCACTGCGACGGAAGCCGGTACGCGAGAGTTCAGACAAGGTCAGGACGTCAATGCGGTGCGAAGGATCGAGAAAAACCATGCGTGCTGATTTGTTTGGTAAATAGCTGCAATCGTGTGGCGGCGTAATATAGTACTGTAAATCATTCAGTAGGGACTTAGGGTGATAAGAGTTCATGGCAAGTACCCTCTGTTTATTTTCATTCGATTAAGCGCGCGTTCTGCGCTATTGTTTTACTTGAAAATACACCTTCCTGATAGCTTTTCCAATTGACTGCTGGCTGTTTGATTACATCTTGTAACGATTTAAGGTATGTCTGGCGAGAAATCGTACAGGCACCCAAGCTTAGCAGATGATCGTTGACCAGTTGGCAGTCGATCCAGGGCAGCTGGTTTTCCTGTCCGATCAGCATCAGGGTGTAAAAAGCCATTTTCGATACATCGGTTTGGGTACTAAACATAGATTCCCCAAAACAGCCTTGACCGATGGTCACGCCATATAAGCCGCCAACCAACTGTGTCTCATCCCAGACTTCAATACTATAAGCATAGCCGGCGGTAAACATCTGACAATAGCCTTGAATAATGTCTTCACTGATCCAGGTCTCATTGGCATAGCTGCGTGGTAAAGCGCAGGCCCGAATGACTTTTTCAAAGGCCTGATTGATGCTAATCCGATAATCCTTTTTTTTCATACTGCGAATCAGGGATTTACTCGGGTGATAATCCTGCGGACGAATAATGCAGCGCGGTTCCGGGCTCCACCAGCAAATTGGATCGCCTTCAGAAAACCAAGGAAATAAGCCATGACTATAGGCTTCATATAAGGTAGCAGGGGAGAGATCAGCACCAATACAGATCAGGCCTTCGCCTTCAGGATCAACTTCTACCGGATCGGGAAAAACAAACTGTGAAGGTATAAGGTAATGCATGCAAACACCTGATTTTAAAATAGTCTATTTTTATCATACCTAAAAAAGCCGCCCAAGATGGACGGCTTTTGATTTTCTCATGGGTTAGGCTAGTTTGCCCATCGCATCGAGATATTTTTCTGCATCGAGGGCCGCCATACAGCCTGAACCTGCAGATGTGATTGCCTGACGATAAACGCTGTCTGCAATATCACCTGCTGCAAATACACCTGGAACCGAAGTCTGGGTCGCATTTCCAGCAGTACCGCTTTGTACCTGAATATAACCATCACGAAGCTCTAACTGGCCTTCAAACATGGTGCTATTGGGCTTATGACCAATTGCCACAAACATACCCGTCACATCAACGTTTTGAGTAGAGTCATCTTGGGTTGATTTAAGACGAACTGAGGTCACACCAGATTGCGCATCACCTAGAACTTCATCAACCTGATGATTCCAGATAATGCTGATCTTGCCTTCTTTCTCTTTTTCAAAAAGTTGCGATTGGAGGATTTTTTCTGCACGCAGGCTGTCACGGCGGTGTACCAGCGTGACATGGGAAGCAATATTGGAAAGATACAGGGCTTCTTCAACCGCAGTATTTCCTCCACCGACCACCATCACTTTCTGGTTTTTATAGAAGAAACCATCACAGGTCGCGCAGGCGCTTACACCCTGACCCATAAAGGCTGCTTCTGATTCCAGACCTAAATATTGTGCTGTTGCACCTGTACAGATGATCAGTGCATCACAGGTGAACTCTTCCATATCACCTTTGAGAACAAATGGACGCTGACTCAGATCGACTTCATTAATATGATCATAGACAATTTCGGTCCCAAAACGTTCTGCATGGGCTTGCATACGTTCCATTAATGCTGGACCTGTCAGGCCTTCAGGATCCCCAGGCCAGTTATCGACTTCAGTCGTAGTGGTCAGTTGGCCGCCAAGTTGCAGTCCTGCGATTAAGGTCGGCTTTAAATTAGCACGCGCTGCGTAGACAGCTGCGCTATAACCTGCAGGGCCAGAACCTAAAATAATCAGTCGTGAGTGACGTGCGCTCATCAGCCGTATCCTTTTTTTATTTAGAAATTTATTGAATTATACGTGAAACTGTATAAAAGTTGTGTGAGATTAAAGTCGATATTGTTGATCAGTGAAATCGATTGGGGCTATATCGCGCTATAAAGAAGACCTACACAATAATGCATCTTTTTTCACAGAACAGGTGCATAATATACATTTTATTGCGACGCTTTTTTTCAAGCATAGAAGCAAAAGAATATTCATGAAGAATTGGTTACAGGACAGTATATGACAGCGGTGTCGAGTGCCTATGCACAGCGCTTAGTAATGACATTATTTTTAGTCTCATTTGGGATTTATCTGTTTCTTGCAACAGTGACCTATACGCCATTTGATCCGGGATGGATGCATATCTCTAGCGATACGCAGACCGTTTCCAATGCAAGTGGCGTTGCTGGAGCCTGGATTTCAGATCTGTTATTCGGCTTTCTCGGCTGGGCCAGTTTGCTGCTCCCTGTCTATCTGTTTGTGGAGGCAATACAGGTCTGGTGGCCGCACAGCTTCCTGAATCGTCCATTCCGCTATGCTGCCCAGTTCTTCCTGTTATTGACCAGTTCTGCGCTGCTGTTTCTATTCTGGCAAGTTCCTGCGGATACGCTGGATAACTCTTCAGGGGGAATTATCGGCTACGAACTGGGTCAGAGCCTTGAGCAGTTGCTCACTGTTTATGGCGCTACATTCTTCCTGCTGGTGCTTTGGGTGGTGCTATTTACGCTGGCTTTTGGCGTGAAGTGGAACAAGACCTGGAGCAGTCTGAAAGCAACGCCTGCCTATTTGCAGGATCTCTTTTATCGCAATGTGCCAGAAGGCATGTCAGACTTTGACCGTACAGCGCCGGTCATCAAAAAAGAAGCCGCCAAAACTGCTGCCCAGAAAGTCAGCGTGCCTGTGACTGCTGCACCGGAACATAAACTGGTTGACGTTGATCCTGTGGTGCGTGATCAGGTGGCGGAACGTTTATTTGATGATTTTGCACATAAAGAAGCGCAGCAGATACAGATAGAAGAAGTTCAAGCTGAAGCGCCGGTACTGCAGCCGGAACCTGATGTTGCAATACCAGTTCCCCAGCATTCCGACCGTGTGGTCGCAACAGGGGAGGTGTGGCGTGCCTTGAATTCAAATGAAGACCAGCGCCATGCGCAGGATATTGATGCCTTGCTTAAAGCG
The DNA here is from genome assembly GCF_024129285.1 of Acinetobacter sp. S4397-1. NCBI lineage: Bacteria > Pseudomonadati > Pseudomonadota > Gammaproteobacteria > Moraxellales > Moraxellaceae > Acinetobacter > Acinetobacter sp. S4397-1. The sequence goes on along the minus strand of NZ_JAMXXZ010000016.1, from coordinate 49,203 downwards.
GCAGAAGAAGAGCAACATCAGCCCGCGTTTGAAGCCCCGCATGCTTCTGCCTCTGGACAGCCAAGCCCGGCGCATCCTCATAAAACAGGGCTGGACTGGGATGATAACGCGATTTTTGATGAATTGCTGGCTGCTGTGCCTCAAGGGAAAACAGCAAGCGATGTACATAGCCCGTTTACGGCAGCAAGTAGCAATAAAACGTTAAGAGTGGTTGAGAATACACCGGCCACTGCTGTACCTGTAGCTGCATCAATCGGCGTTGCCCATCGCGTTGAAAATACTGCGCTGGAAGTGGATTTTGATGATCTGGATGATTTGCTGGTTGCAGAAGATGAACCTAAACCAGTACGTGCATCCAGCTATGCACAATCTTCTGCCTTTGTGCAGGCACCGATTCAGCGTGCAGAGTCCGTAGTCAGCTCTGCGGCAACAAATGCGGCAGTGCATGAGGCATTGTCTAAGGAAGAGTTTATCGACGCTTGGCAGGAAACTGCTGGAAAGCCGCAAGATGAAGACGAATTTGACTTTGATGCACCTCTAACCGATGCTGCCGGCCGTCCGATGTCACGCGCCATGCAGGTGGCTGAACGCCGTAAAGATTTATCACCTTTGCCGGGTCTGGATTTGCTGGATGAGGTCGACCCCAACAAGAAAGTAAATTTTACCGAAGAACAGTTGTCGCGTTTATCCGAGTTACTGGAAATCAAGCTACAGGAATTTAATGTCAAGGCCAAAGTGGTAGAGGCTCAGCCAGGCCCAGTCGTCACCCGTTTTGAGCTGGATCTTGCCCCGGGCGTGAAAGCCTCTAAAGTCACGAATATTTCCCGTGATCTGGCACGTTCGATGTCCATGGCCTCCGTACGTGTAGTTGAGGTAATTCCGGGCAAGCCGTATATCGGCATTGAAGTACCGAACAGTACCCGTGAAATGGTACGTTTGATTGAGCTTTTGACCATTCCTGCCTTTACAGATCCGAACAGCATTCTTTCGATGGCAATGGGCAAGGATATTTCTGGCAATCCGGTGATTGCCGATCTAGGGAAAGCACCGCATATGCTGGTCGCGGGTACGACCGGTTCAGGTAAATCGGTAGCAGTGAACTCGATGATTCTGTCGATGCTGCTCAAATATACGCCTGACCAGTTACGCCTGATTCTGATTGATCCGAAACAGCTGGAACTGGCCAACTATAATGATATTCCTCATCTATTAACGCCAGTGGTGACGGATATGAAAGATGCGGTGAGTGCATTGAACTGGTGTGTTAATGAGATGGAACGCCGTTACAAACTGATGTCTTTCCTGAAAATCCGTAAGCTGAGTGACTATAACCGTAAGGTCGAAGAAGCAATTGCCAATGGTGAAGAGCTATTTGACCCAACCTGGAAAGCCAGTGAATCGGTCGCAGGAGAGCGCGCACCGCGCTTAATGCCATTGCCTTCAATTGTGATTGTCGCGGATGAATTCGCAGATATGATCATGCAAGTCGGTAAAAAAGCCGAAGAAATGATCACACGTCTGGCGCAGAAATCCCGTGCTGCCGGTATTCACCTGTTGTTGGCTACCCAGCGTCCATCGGTGGATGTTATTACTGGTCTGATTAAGGCCAACATTCCAACCCGGGTTGCGTTACGGGTGAACTCCAAGATTGACTCACGTACCATTCTGGATGCAGGTGGTGCAGAAGATTTACTTGGTCATGGTGATATGCTGTTTCTTGGTCCCGGTAAAATCGAGCCGGAGCGTGTGCATGGTGCCTTTATTGCTGATGATGAGGTGAACCGGATCTGTGATGCCTGGCGTGAACGGGGTGCACCGAACTATGTGGATGAAATTCTGACGCCTTATGATGAAGAACCATCCAGCCGTGGCTTTGAAGATGGAGGCGAAGGTGGTTCTGATCGGGATGCCCTATATGACCAGTGTGTAGCCTTTGTACTGGAAACCCGTAAAGCTTCCACCTCTTCCTTGCAGCGCAAGTTTAGTTTGGGTTATAACCGTGCTGCCCGCATCATTGACCAGATGGAGGAAAATGGCATTGTCAGCTCTATGGGTGCCAATGGTAAGCGTGAGATTCTGGTGTAAATCTGAAATGCTCAAGTAAATAAAAAAGCCTGCTTTCAAGCAGGCTTTTTTATTTATTATTCACATCAGGCAAATTTTTCTAAGACTGCCAGAAACTCGGCGCTTTGACGCGGAAAAGTTGCAATCACATCATGAATACGCTGACCTTCAGGATTCGTGGCATTAATATCACGACCATCAGCGACAAACTTGGTCAACAAGCGCTCATAGTCCAAAGGGCGCATATGTTTGAAGGCATGATAAAGCACATGAAAATCTGCATGAACACCCGCAGGAGGAAGCTGATTCAGGTAGGCAAATACACGTTCATCTGACCATTCTTCGTTAAAGGTCGCAGGTTGAGATAATGCCATCGCAATCTCCTCGATTTAATTCTTCGGCATGAAAAAGGCAAAATATTGAAGGCAGGGAAAAGCCATATTTTTCTGCCTGCCACATATTCTGCCTTGAATCAATTTGCTTGACCAATCAAAAATCAGATTATCGCTCTTCAGGTAAATTGATATTCATTTCAAGCATTTCAATATTGGCCTCAGAGCGAACCTGCATTTGAATATGATTCTCATCCACGCCACGGACGTAGCGATTGACTACCTGCATGATTTCCGTTTTCATCTGGTCAATTTTGTCCTGACTTAAACGGCGTCCTAAACCCTGTTCAGATGCCACGATCACCTTTAAACGATCCTTGGCAGTCTGTGCGCTTGGGGCTTTTTCCTCGCTACTAAAAAGTTTACTCCAGAATCCTGCCATGTTTACGCTCCAAATAATCGTGCTAACCAGCCCTTCGGTTTTACCTCAATATGACGGTAAGGACGCTCTTCACCGAGGAAGCGAGCAACCAGATCATCATAAGCCTGACCTGCAGCAGACTCAGTGAAGTGAATCACAGGTTTACCTTCGTTAGACGCTTGTAATACGCTTGGGCACTCAGGAATCACGCCTAAGGTTGGTACACGTAAAATATCTTTTGAGATGTCATCAATCGTCAGCATTTCCTGTTTATCAGCACGTTCCGGGTTGAAACGGGTAATACATAGATGCTTACGGATACGACCTTCGTTTTGTTCTACTTTTTTAGTTTTACTGTCGAGCATGCCAATGATACGGTCAGAGTCACGTACTGATGAAATCTCAGGATTCGTCACAATGATGGCTTCATCTGCATGATACATGGCCAGAATCGCACCACGCTCAATACCCGCCGGGGAGTCACAGATAATATAATCAAATTCCTGTGACAACTCATCCATAACACGCTGAACACCTTCGTCAGTCAGGGCGTCTTTATCACGTGTTTGTGAAGCCGGTAAAATATATAAATTTTCAATATCTTTATCGCGAATCAGTGCTTGTTGTAGTCGTGCTTCGTTATTCAAAACATTTACAAAATCATATACCACACGGCGTTCACAGCCCATAATCAAATCTAGGTTACGCAAGCCTACATCAAAATCGATTACCACAGTTTTGTGGCCACGTAGGGCTAAACCTGTTGCAAAAGATGCACTTGTTGTAGTTTTACCTACACCACCTTTGCCTGATGTTACGACAACAATTTTCGCCACCGAATCCACTCCTGTTATGGTTCAAATCCCCTATAAAAAATGGGGGTTATTTGGTGTTTATTTATACATTAAAATTGTAGAGCCTCAAATACAAGCTCTTGTTGATCATTCAAATAAATATGCACAGATTTTTTCAATACATGTGCTGGAATGTCATCGGCCACACAATAGGTTCCTGCAATCGAAACCAGCTCTGCTTCAAGTGCATGACAGAAAATACGTGCTGCATGATTGCCACCTGCACCTGCAATTACCCGGCCACGCGCACTACCATAGATATGAATATTGCCTGATGCAATCACTTCTGAACCGCTGTTGATTCCGGCAGTGATAATAATGTCACCTTGATGCTGCACAATACATTGGCCGGTGCGCAAGATTTCATCATGATAAGACGTCACATGGGCAATGACGGGTGCTGAATCTGCCTGCTGGTCATCGGCCGCTTCAGGTTTCACCTCAACCACCTGCTCCTTGCTGGCTTTAATCTCTTGCATTTGGCGATCAGGGGGTAGCACCGGGAACTGAATGGCGCGGGCCTGATCACCTAAAATACCTTCAGTCACAGCCATTGGCTGGACTTCCAGATCAATCAGCAATTGGATCAGGGCAATGAGTTCCTGGTCGACTGAACTTTCAATAACTGCCAAAGTACCCGGTGGAAATGCAGCTTGTAATTTGGGTGTAAGTTGCTGGCGGATGGCATGATGATCATTTGTGTCCAGGCTAATGCGCAGCGCATTGACCATTCTGCCTTTTATCCGTATGTCAGCCATAGTTCTTCCTTAATACTTCTGACCTGCTGGTTTATATCGAAGCAATGTTGTAAATAGTACAAATCCTAGAACAAATTTGAGTAATTCTCTAGCGATCCACGTTATTTTTTTAGGCGAACAGTAGACACCAATTTTCATGAATTCTATAAATAAAAATTCATGAACTGATTGACTGCTGATTTTGCTCATATTCTTCCAGGAGCTGTTGCCATTGCTTAATCTTGACCTGTTTGCGGATCGTTTCAATTGTTTCAAAAACAGCCGATTCGACCAATTTATCAATATGAGGACTGTGTTCAATCTGAATCTGGCTGATTTTATCGGAAATCAGGGCAAAAGTCGGATTGTCCTGTGAACCATCACGATATGTAAAGGGATCAATCAGCCCCTGAGTAATATTTTCCCCAAGACGTTGTCCAATGCTTTGAATTTGCTGTTCAATCCGACCGCCAACAATGGGGATCAGCCTAAGGAGCTGGGTGAGTTCAGGCGTATCTTCAATGGCCTGATTCACGATCTGGCCCACATTTTTGGCAATGCCTAAACGTTGGGCCTGTAATTCTCTTCCCAGAGACTCCTGCAAAATATCAGCCAGTGCAACAGCCAGTAATTTACGGTGCTGTTCAATTAGCTCATCGATTAATTGTTTATGCGAGGTACTAGTAGTGACTTCCCGCTGGATACCATCCAGTACGGTTAACACCACCCGGCTGGAAAGCTCTTCCATCAGCAGGCTGTAGTAGAAATGACCACGCTTGTACCAGGAATCAGGAATCACTTTATAGCCATGCTTGTGCAGGTTATAGCCGATGGTCACAGCCCGTAACAGACGCAGGAAGCGTAATTGCGGAATAATTGCCAGAACTTCGTACCAGTGCACAAAAGGGAAAAACCACCAGCGGCGATGATGATTTAATAGGCTTGCAATGAGCCAGCGTACCAGAAGCTCAATGATCAAAAAAGTGGTAAACCAGCCTTCAGTAATAATGACCCAAGGCCGTAATTCACTTTTATAAAACTGTAAGATTTCAGGTACCTGAGCAAAATCAAACAGCCATTGACCAAAATCACTTACTAAAATTGCATTGGCACTGAGGCAGAACAGATTGATGATGATCAGCGCCATCATGAAGATGTCGTAGAGCAGTGCAATTTTCCAGCCCCAAGAGCCCTTGCGGATAAACTTAAATGAGCTGGACACAGTGTCCGCTTTGTCGTTCTTCATAATCTCTCAGGCAGAAACTGCTACAAGTGCTTGCTGCATTTGTTCAATTCGTTGATCCTTTTCGGACCAAATCTGGTCGACCCATTGTTGGAAGCGGGCACGATATTCGGCATCATCCTCATAATTACCGCCCAGCACCCAATCCGGAATGTCAATTTTTCTCAAATCCACGGCAATGCGCGGTACTTCACCCAGCCAGAATTCGCCATAACCCGGCACACCGTCCGGATAGACAATCGTCATATCCACCAGGGCATCAATCTTGTCACCTAAAATATTCAGGGCCAACGCCAGTCCACCGGCCTTGGGTTTGAGCAAATGCCGATAAGGCGATTTTTGCTGCTCATGCTTTTCATGGGTGAAACGCGTGCCTTCCAGATAATTCAGCAACGTAAAGGGCTGACTGACCAATTGCTCGCAGGCCTGACGCGCTTCTTCAATATCGCGATATTTCAGGGCTGGATTTTTGGTAATCTGTTCTTTACTGTGCCTTTTCATCATCGGGAACCCAAGGATTTTAAACGCTTGGCCAACAAATGGGATAAAAATAAGTTCCCATTTTGTAAAGAAACGGGTAAGTGGCATTCGGGTCAGGCCAAAATACTGGTTGACGGTGGTATCGACCCAGCTTTGGTGGTTGCAGGTCATCAGGTAGCGCCCCTGCATATTCAGATCCAGAGCCTCATCAATCGTGATCTGCCAGTCGGTATTTTTCAGGACATGGTCAATCAGCCAGTTATTGACCGCCAGCCAGCTGTTGGTGATCTTGATATTGGTTTCATCCACTTTGGATGATTTTTTGAATAATTTGGTCAGACCTAATGCCAGTACCGGAGGACCATGAAAGAAAGTGCTTCCAGTCATAACTGAAGTGACAGTCAGGCCGCGTGCCAATTTTTTTAAAGTCATTTTTTGCTTGCTATTCGATGACATATACAAACAGTTCCAGAGATGAATCATTTAAATTTCATTATATTTTGAACAATATAGTAGGAGTTGAGGAAATAGAAAAGGCCAGATCTTAAACTATGAAGAAACTGTGGTGAAACTTGTTGTTACAGTTACATATGAACATTACAAAAAGTTGCTAAAAAGTTTATTATTAACAAAAAATAAATGGTTATCCCATTATTTTTAAATCATTATCTGATTTATACGACAAAGACAAACAAGGAGGCATGCGATGCGTGCACTAGTAATTTCAGCAGTTGTGGCAGGGGCGGTAGCGCTGACAGGCTGTCAATCTACAGGTAATAATATTGGTGGCGTTGAGTATGATAAAGCTGCTCTAGGTACGCTTATCGGTGCTGCAGCGGGCTATGGTGTGTCTAAAGGCAACGCAAACACCAGCCGTCAAAACAACCGTGCAGCTGCAATTGGTGCAGTTGTTGGTGGTGCAGCGGGTGTTTATCTTGACAGCAAAGAGAAAAAATTGCGTCAGCAAATGGCTGGAACGGGTGTAGAAGTTGGCCGTAATCCGGATGGTTCTGTTGGCTTGATCATGCCGGGTAATATTACTTTCGATACAAATAAAGCAAATATCAAACCTAACTTCTATGCAACTTTAGACAAAGTTGCCCAGACGCTGGCGGAAGATAACAAAAGCGGTATTCTGGTAACAGGTTATACAGACAGCACGGGTAATGATTCTATCAACATTCCACTGTCTCAAGCGCGTGCTCAATCTGTAGCAAGCTACATGGCTTCACGTGGTATTTCAACTGCACGTATTAATGCGCAAGGTCACGGTTCAGCGAATCCGATCGCATCAAACGCGACTGCAGAAGGTCGTGAACAAAACCGTCGTGTAGAAATCAGCATTTACGCGATTCAATAATTCTTTATCAAACCTTGATGAATTGAAAAACCACCTTCGGGTGGTTTTTTTTATGACAGCGCATTGACTGCTAAAACACAATTTGGATTAGGCAAACGGCTGCGGAGATGACTATAATCGGAGCCGAATTTAGAAGAGGAAGTCCTATGTCACTCGCCAGTCAGTTAAATGACAAGCAACTTGAAGCCATGAAATATACTCAAGGACCCTTGTTAGTACTTGCCGGAGCGGGTTCAGGCAAGACCTCCGTGATTACCCGAAAAATTGCCTATCTGGTTAAGCATTGCGGAATTCCGGCTCACCGGATTACAGCCATGACATTTACCAACAAGGCGGCGCGCGAAATGAAAGAGCGTGTGACCAAGCTGTTAACTCGTGAAGAGGCCAAAGGTCTTTCGGTTTCGACGTTCCATACCTTTGGTCTAAATCTGCTGCGTCTGGAGCTTAAACACACACCGCTCAAGGCCAACTTCTCGATCCTGGATGCTGATGACTGTAAACGGATTCTGATGGATCTGATGCATCGTGACAATTTATCTGGTGCTGAAAGCAAAGAGCTGATCGCCAAAGCTATGAAGATGATTTCGGACTGGAAAAATGATCTGATTCCACCCGAACAGGCGCATACCACCTGTGAAACAGCGGAAGATGTTCAGTTTGCGCATTTGTATCAGCTCTATGAGCGCAATTTGCGTGCCTATAACGCGGTTGATTTTGATGACCTGATCGTGATGCCGACGCGTCTTCTCCAGGAAAATGCAGAAGTCCGTGACAAATGGCAGAACCGGGTGCGCTATTTGCTGGTCGATGAATATCAGGATACCAATACGGCGCAGTATATTCTGGTGAAGCTGCTGGTCGGCGTGATGGGGCAGTTCACTGCTGTAGGCGATGATGACCAGTCGATCTATGCCTGGCGCGGCGCCAAGCCCGAAAATATGGCCTTATTACAACAGGATTTCCCCAACCTGAAAGTGATCAAACTGGAACAGAATTACCGTTCAACCAGCCGTATTTTAAAAGCCGCCAATACGGTGATTGGTAATAACCCGCATATTTTTGATAAAAAGCTCTGGTCAGACAAAGGCCATGGCGAGGTTATTCGAATCATTACTTGCCGTAATGACGATGATGAAGCCGAACGCGTGGTCAAAGACCTGATCACTCATAAGCTGATGAATGGCAAAAACTGGAAAGATTATGCGATTTTGTATCGTGGAAACTTTCAGGCACGTATTCTGGAAACCCAGTTACGCCAGATGCAGATTCCCTACAAGCTGTCTGGTGGCCAGTCTTTCTTCGCACGTGCAGAAATCAAGGACGTCATGAGTTATTTACGCGTGATTATTAACCCGGAAGATGACAGTGCATTTCTGCGTATTATTAATACGCCAAAGCGGGCAATTGGTCCGGTGACGCTGGAAAAGCTGGGCCTGTTTGCACAGGAAAATAACCTGTCCTTGTTGGCAGCAGCCGGTGATCAGCGCCTGACGATGGCCATCCCTAAAAAAGCCACCACACAGCTGGCTGAATTTTCTGACTTTATCAGTAATTTCACGCGTGAGTTGCTAGACGATGATGAGCCTGTACCGATTATCCGTCAGATGATGGTCGAAGCGGGGTATATCGACTATGTCAAAGAGTCGGCCGCGACACCGGCCCAGGAAAAAACCAAGCTGGATAATATTGAAGTGCTGTATAGCAGTATTCAAAGCCTGATTAACCGTGCTGAAGATGTCGATGAAAAGAATATCGAAAGCGTCATCCGCAAAATGGTATTGCTGGATATGCTTGAGCAGCAGCAGGAAGAAGAAGACACCGACAAGGTGAACTTGTTGACCCTGCACGCCTCCAAAGGTCTGGAATTCCCCTATGTTTATCTGATCGGACTGGAAGAAGAAATTCTGCCGCATAAAAACTCGATTGCTGCAGAAACGGTCGAGGAAGAGCGTCGTCTGATGTATGTGGGGATCACCCGGGCACGTCAGGGTCTGACTATTACATTGGCCGAGCAGCGTAAAGCGGGCGGGCAAATGAAACAGATGACGCCAAGCCGCTTTTTAGATGAGCTGCCAGAAGATGAGCTGGAATGGCTGGGCCGCAAGAAAAAACTGGCCGGTAATATCGATCCAAAATTGCAGGCGCAGCAATATCTGGAAAATTTACGTGCCTTAATCAAGCGCTAATTTTTTAATACTTAGTTTTTAATAGATCGTCACAGGAAAAGTAATTCATGAAAGTTCAGGTAAAAGTCCTTGATTCACGTCTGGGGCAAGAATGGCCAATGCCGACCTATGCAACAACTGGTTCGGCTGGATTGGACTTGCGTGCTTGTGTGGAAGAAACCACTCGTATTGAGCCGGGACAAACGGTTCTGGTAAAAACCGGCCTGTCCATTTATATTGAAGATCCGGCTTTTGCGGGTCTAATTCTGCCACGTTCAGGTCTAGGCCATAAGCACGGGATTGTACTAGGCAATCTTGTGGGGCTGATTGACTCAGATTATCAAGGCGAATTGATGGTATCGGTATGGAATCGTAGTCAAACTGCCTTTAGTCTGGAGCCAGGTGAGCGTCTGGCCCAGTATGTATTGGTGCCGGTGGTTCAAGCGCAGTTTGAGCTGGTCAATGAATTTGAAGCCACTGAACGTGGTGCCGGTGGCTTTGGTCACACCGGTCAGGCTTAAATGACCTAAATAAAATGATCTGGTGAATTGTTTTAACCAGATCATTTTATGGTCAAAAAAATCAATAAACATATATCTGAATATATTGCTGATCAAAATCTTTTAACTAAGCCTTAAAATATAAAAAACAATAAAAATTATTTTCTTCTCATTTAATGAATATGATTTGTATAAAGAGAAATCTTATGACAGGAGAAAATATTTATTTAAATACATTTAATGTTTACTAAAAATATTTTTTCTAGACTTTTTTGTATATAAATCCCTCTATAAAAGCTGAATAACTATATTTGTATAATTGATTGTTACATTAAAATGAGCTAAAAGTATGCAGTCTTAAAACAACAATACTGTTTAAAGTCATAATGATTAAATCATTATTTTATCCTGCCAGCATTAAATTGATAGTAAAAAGAAGATTATATGGGATCTATGAATCATCCATTTCCTCTGCATATTTTTCGTGCCTATGACATCCGGGGAAAAGTGAGTTTACTTAGTACGGGTGTAATTGACGCGATTGCCCATGGCCTTGCCCAGCAATATCGTGCTGCTGCACAGACTCGGGTTGCAATTGGATATGATGCCCGGATCAGCAGCCCCGCCTTTGCCGAAATTCTTCAAGGTATTTTTGGTCAGTATTCGATAAAAGCCACCATTATCGGTTGCTGCTCCAGCCCGATGCTGTATTTTACGGCGCGTCAGTTCGACGGTAATGGCGTGATGGTAACGGCCAGCCATAATCCCAAAGAGGATAATGGAATTAAATGGATTATTTCCGGTGAACCGCCTTGCCCGCAGATGATTCAAAATGTGGCGCAACTGGCTAAACAGCATTGCCACAGCGAACTTGCCAACATCCCTCAACGTCCCCATTTGATTGCGCCAGAATTCTGCCTGCCTTATCAGTATGCAATCTTGCAAGATATTCAGCTAAAGAAAAATTTTAAAGTCGTACTGGATGGCCTGCATGGTTCGGCCGGCCGCTGTGCCAAGCTGGTACTGGAAAAGTTGGGTTGTGAGGTGACGGCTTTGCGTTGTGTGGCCAATGGTGAGTTTCCGGATCATGCGCCGGACCCTTCTCAGGAAGCACATCTGAAAACATTGTATCAGACGGTTATTCAGCAACAAGCCGATATAGGAATTGCCCTGGATGGTGATGGGGATCGTGTGGTTCTGGTGGATGAGCTGGGAAATATCATTAGTGCTGATCAGTTGCTGTGCTTATTTGCCAAAATCTGTTTGACCGGTTCAGAAGCAAAACAGTTTGTTTATGACGTGAAATGTTCGACCCTGGTTCGTAATACTGTGCAGGAGCTAGGCGGTGAAGCAGTGATGATCCGTACGGGAAGTTCCTTTTTACGTAAATATTTGGCTCATTCCCAGAATCAGGCTGTTTTTGGGGGAGAATATGCCGGTCATTATGTATTTAATGACGGACGGGGCTGCGGCTATGATGATGGGCTATATGCTGCGTTACGCGTCATAGAATATCTTGACCAGACGGGACAAAGTTTAGCTCAGGTATTACAGGCCTATCCCAAACGCTATGGTACAGAAGACCTTTATATTGCGACCCGTGATATTCAGGCCAATGAGCTTTTAGAGCTTGTCGAGCAGCAATCTCAACAATTCAATGCACAAATGAGTACAATTGATGGGATACGTCTTGATTTTGAGGACGGTTTTGGCATCATTCGGGCATCCAATACAGGTGAATATTTTACAGTACGCTTTGACGCCAGCAGTGCTCAGCGTCTGAATGAAATCCGTCATCTGTTTGTAAGCATGTTGCGGGATCGTTATCCAGAAATCGCGCAAGACATTTTAGATGCTCAATAAGGAGAGGCGAATGCCAAATCAGCAGACCGGCATCGACAAAGCACAAATTCTGACAGAAGCTTTGCCGTATATCCAACGCTTTACAGGAAAGACTCTAGTCGTCAAGTATGGCGGTAACGCAATGACGGATCCTGAGCTGGAAAGTTCGTTTGCCCGTGATATCGTCTTGTTGAAAACTGTCGGCCTGAATCCGGTGGTGGTGCATGGGGGCGGTCCACAAGTGGATTCCATGTTAAAACAGCTTGGGCGTGAATCTGACCGTATTGATGGGATGCGTGTGACAGACCCGGCCACCATGGAAGTGGTTGAAATGGTGCTGGGCGGTAGTGTCAATAAATCTATCGTGAATTTAATTAACCAGCACGGTGGCCGGGCAATTGGCCTGACTGGTAAAGATGGGAATCTGCTGCGCGCTAAAAAGCTGCTCATGAAAAAAACGGCAGATGATGGTTCGGTTGAGGAAATTGATCTCGGACTGGTCGGCGAAGTCGTTGGGGTAAAAACCGATGTCCTAGAAATGTTTACCAACAGCGACTTTATTCCAGTGATTGCTCCACTTGGCGTAGATGAAGAAGGCAATACTTACAATATTAATGCCGATCTGGTGGCAGGCAAAGTCGCAGAAGCCTTGGGGGCGGAAAAACTGATCCTGCTGACCAATATCACCGGTGTACTGGATGAAAATAAAAAACTGCTGACTGGTCTGAGCACACAGGAAGTAGATCGCCTGATCGAAACCGGGGTGATTTATGGTGGTATGATTCCTAAAGTTGGATGCGCTCTAGATGCAGTCAAAGGTGGAGTGGTCAGTGCGCATATCGTCGACGGCCGTGTTCCACATGCCAGCTTGCTGGAAATTTTTACCGATCACGGGGTGGGAACCTTGATTACCAACCGTTCCAAGCCACATTGTGCTTAAGACATTATTTTAAAATTTTAAAGAGCCTCCCTTGAGGCTCTTTTTGATCCTATGTTTTAGTCAAACTGGGCAAATTCTCCAACCTTCAGGTTTTGAATGCTCAGAGATCGAAAGTGCATGGCTCAATAAAACAGTAATATATCCCGCTTTCTGTCAATGCAGTGCTGAAGAGCATTACAGCGCTGATCTAAAAGAGATATTTGAAATGCGCTGAGGAGTCATGCACAATAACTTTTCTGAATTAACCAACAGCTGAACCAAGACTATGTGCCAATTGCTTGGAATGAACTGTGCGACTCCCACAGATATTACCTTCTCATTTCGTGGATTCTCCCAGCGTGCAGGTATTACTTCCGATCATTCGGATGGTTTTGGAATCGCTTTTTTTGAAGATAAAGCCTGTCGTCTGTTTGTCGATAACCAGTCTGCTGTCGAGTCACCGATTGCTGAGCTGATTCGTAATTATCCGATTAAATCCCGTAATGTGATTGCGCATATCCGTAAAGCGACCCAAGGTAAAATCAGCCTGGAAAATTCTCATCCTTTTAGCCGTGAGCTGTGGGGGCGGCAATGGATTTTTGCCCATAATGGTGATTTACATCATTTTTCTCCCGAGCTGAGTGGCCGCTTTACACCCGTGGGCAATACCGACAGTGAGTATGCTTTTTGCTATCTGCTGGATCAGCTGGTCAAACGTTTTGGCTACCATGAACCAAAGCTGGATCAGATCTTTGATTTGTTAATTGAAATCTCACCGACCATTGCCGAGCATGGAACCTTTAACTTCTGCCTGTCAAATGGGCAAGCCCTGTTTAGCTATGCGGTAACCAAATTACACTGGCTGGTGCGGGAATATCCTTTTAAACCTGCCCAATTGATTGATATTGATGTCGAAGTGGACTTTAGTCAGGTGACTACTCCTGAAGACCGGGTCGCTGTGATTACCACGGAACCTTTGACCCAAAATGAGCAGTGGACAGCATTTCAGCCGGGGGAAATGATCCTGTTCCGGAATGGCGCCAGAGTTCGGTCTGAAGTAACCCATATTGCGCGTTTAGTACGTGAAAGACTGGATCCTTCTTTAAAGCGAATGACTAAAGCTGATTTATATTAGGGATGTGTAGATAATTCGTTTATACGGATAAATATAGATATTTAAAAGCATCTTCAAAAATAAATTTTAAAAAACAGGAGTTACTCCTGTTTTTTTATCAATAAAATGAAAAATATAATATTAAAAACCAATGGATTGATTAAAAAATACTTTATGATTCTGGTCGGGTTTAAAATGTATTAGTTATAAGAAACAAGGATTTATGTTAATAGTTCGCGATAATACCGAAAGCCGACTAATTTACTTGATTTTTATTTATAGGTATTCCCTATATGATTGTATTCATGTGATAAATCCTTAATATGAATAGGTGGTCGTAATGAAAATGAAATGGATTCCAGATTATAATACTGGTATCGATGTGATTGACGATCAGCATAGACGCATTCTTGATTATATCAATGAGATTGATGACCTAGATGCCGATAGTGATCGTGATCGGATTAAACAGGTTCTGGAAAATATTATTGATTATACCCAATCACATTTTACTTTCGAAGAATCTCTGCAAGAAGAAGCAGGTTATAAATATCGTGTACCACATAAACGTGTACATGACCTGTTTATTAAAAAAATCGAATCTTATCGTGACCGTTTTGAAATGGGGCATTCGATTGAAGCGGAATTGCATGAAGTATTATCTAAATGGCTGATTAACCATATTCAGCATGATGATGCCGATTATGTGGGGGCAGTCAAAGAAAATATGATCGGAATTCTGAAAGAGAAAGAAAAGAAAAAAGGTAAAAACTGGTTTGCCCGTTTCTTCTCATAATCTGGAAGAACTCCGCACAGATTGAGATAAAAAAAATTAAAATTCTAATAATAAGTTCGCGCAGCAAATCACTGTCTTGGTGATTTGCTTTTTTGTTTTTGATTTTCATGGCCTCACAAGGCAAAATAGCGCTAGGTTTTTATAGGAATGCATCATGCAGGACAAAGCTATGTCAAAATGGTTATCACCGCTGATGGCTTTCTGTTTATCGTTTATTATCATCGCGACGCTCGCACCGATAACAGGTATACAGACTGATCGTCAGCTGGATTTCTGGATGCTCTGGTTAGGCACCATGCTGATTCTGGCGCTTCCCGTTTGCTATTTGGAAATTGCCTTAGCCAAACGCTCTAAAACCACCGCCGTGCAAGCGCTGTCAAGTTTGACCCGGGAAGCGGATGCATCACAAAAATGGCGTATTGTTGGCTGGCTTGGCGTGATTTTTATTCCATTTTTAGCCGGTGCCATGCTCAACAACGCCAGTGGTTTACTCAGCATTGCGGCGATTGACGTTGCGCCGCAAATACTGTTTGCAGGCCTTGCCGTATTCGCGTTGGCGCTCTCTTTGCTTCCCCGTCAAATTTTACTGTTGCTGAGTACCGTCGGGGTATTGGCTTCGCTGGCCTTTGCCCATATACAGGGAACGGCACTACCTGCCTGGCAAATCACCCCAATTGAATTTTCAGAGTGGGGCAATGCAACGGTACTGGCTTTGGTGGCCAGTGGTCTGGGAATGGGACTGTACTGGCAGTCCAGCCTTGCAAGTGTAAAAGAGCAATCTGTTGCAACTAAAACTGTACTGCCAATCTGGATCGCGCAATTGCTGGCCGTGGTGGCCTTTGCTTTCTTTGCTGTTAAGGCACAAATTTCAGCTTTGACATTGTGCGCAGCAATTGTGGCTGCTGCCGCATTTATACTGCAAATGGCACGTGAGCAGTTGCAACAACGTCAGCTAAATATCGCCATGCAATGGCTGATTCTAAGTGTAGCGACTCTGATCTGGCTTATTCCAAATACAGCTCCGGTGTTTAATGGCTTGTTAATCATCTGGGGGCTGCTCATTTGCCTGGTCTATGCCATTTTTGCGGGCTGGATCATGAAGATTAGTCATTTACGTAAGTCTATGAATTTCAGCAATGAAGCTTTTTATAATATCTGGCGTATTGCGGTGCGTGTCGTCCTGCCGCTTTCTATCATCATTGCATTGCTGGCTGTGATCGGGCAGTGGGTGTGATGAGTAAGGCCATGGTCTGGGTGGCCTATGCCACCCCGGAACAGCAGTTTCATATTGCATTGCCTTTTCAGGCTGGAATGACTGCGCTGGATGCTGTTCAGCAAAGTGGAATTGCACAGCAGGTCACTTTGCCTGAGCCGCTGGTATTAGGAATTTTTGGAATGCGCTTGCAGAATCAGCAGCAGCCATTGGCTGCTGGGGATCGTGTAGAAATTTATCGTGTATTGACCATTAATCCCCAAGATATACGCCGTAAACGTGCAGAAAAAAATCCGGTGGGCCGTTATGCCAAGGGAAACCGTTTTAAGCAACTCAAGACATCTTCCTAGGAACTGACGACTGATTCGGTGTATTTGCTGGTAATTTGATAGATCAATTGAGTTAATCGGAAAACCCCTGAAAATTCAGGGGCTTTTTTATGAAAAACCGACTATAGTGGAGGTGCGTTTAAAATTGCTTCTTTAGAACCTGGTAAACCGGGTTGAGATGCTGGAATTGTTTCCAGACCTTCAATCCGCTGCACCACGCCAGATTCATTAAAGTAGATTTTTAAATGCTGGCCTTGGGCGGCTGGGATCTTGGCCTTTTTGGCATATGTTCCCGGGGTATAGTTGTAGATGTAGTCCCAGCGTAAAGGATTCATTGGATCTGTCACCGTTGGGCTGCCGAGTAAGAAACGTACCTGTTGGTGATTCATTCCCACCTGGATTTTGGAAGCCTGCGCTTGAGTGAGAGGAGTACCCTGCGGTATATCTACTTTGTAGACACCTAATGCCGAACAGCCGACCAGCAGTGAGGTGACGAATAACGTCAACATGAGTTTTTGCATTTTGCTACACTATCCCAATTAATTATGATGCATTTGATCCAAGGATAGATCATACTGCATCTAAACTTTGTTGCCTATATTCCAACTTTGATTTTGTTGAGAGACCTTTTTACATGCCTATTTCAAACCAAGATTTACGAAAAGCTGGACTGAAAGTCACCCTTCCACGAATTAAAATATTAGAATTATTAGAAAACTCTAAACAGCATCATCTTAGTGCGGAAGATATTTACAAGACTTTACTCGAACAGGGAGAAGATGTCGGTCTTGCAACTGTGTATCGTGTGTTAACGCAATTTGAAGCCGCGGGAATTATTGAACGTCATAATTTTGAAAACAATCATTCCGTTTTTGAAATTATGCAGGAAGATCATCACGACCATCTGGTCTGTGTGAATTGTAGCAAAGTTGTTGAATTTATTAATGATACCATTGAAAAAGAGCAGCATGACGTGGCTCGGGAGTTCGGCTTCGAGCTAACCGGTCACTCGCTTAATTTATACGGTTACTGTGATGCCTATGAATGTCAGGAAGCTTACCGTAAAAAATAATCCCGGCTCAGCTTAAAATAAGAAAAACAGGCTTCATAAGAAGCCTGTTTTTCTTATGGCTCTTAAATGATCAGCTTTGACCATCAAAGGTGATATTGGAATTGGCACGCAATAAATGCTCGCCGCCTTCTTCAGACAGCTTAATTTGCAGACGCAGGTCGTTTGGTGAATCCGCATGTTTTAGGGCATCTTTATAGCTGATCTGTTTGGCTTTATATAAATCATAAAGTGCCTGGTCAAAGGTTTGCATGCCCAGCTCGCGCGAGCGTTTCATCAGGTCCTTGATCTCATGCACATCACCTTTACGGATTAGGTCTGCCACCAGAGGCGAGTTAATCAGAAGTTCGATGGCTGCCCGACGACCATTTCCATCCACTGTTGGAATCAGCTGCTGCGCCACGATGGCCTTCATGTTTAAGGATAGATCCATAAACAGCTGGCTATGACGGTCTGCTTCAAAGAAGTGGATAATCCGGTCAATGGCCTGGTTGGCATTGTTGGCGTGCAGGGTCGCAAAGACCAGATGGCCGGTTTCGGCAAAGGCAATTGCATAGTCCATGGTTTCACGGGAACGAATCTCACCAATCAGGATCACATCTGGTGCCTGACGCAGGGTGTTTTTCAGGGCGATTTCAAAGGAGTCTGTATCAATCCCGACTTCGCGCTGGGTGATGATACACCCCTTATGCTGATGGACGAATTCGATCGGATCTTCAATGGTAATGATATGGCCCTTGGAATTTTCATTGCGGTAGCCAATTAGCGAGGCCAGTGAGGTCGATTTACCTGTACCAGTGGCCCCTACAAAAATGATGATGCCACGTTTGGTCATTGCCAGTTCTTTAAGAATCGGTGGCAACTTCAGTTGGTCCATGGTGGGAATTACGGTTTCAATCCGGCGCAGGACCATGCCCGGCTGATCGCGTTGCTGAAAAGCGCTGACACGAAAGCGCGCAGTCTTGTCCGGATTGCTGATCGCAAAGTTACATTCACGGGTTTCTGCAAACTCTTTACGCTGTTTTTCAGTCATGATGGAGTTTAAAAGTTGCCCCACCGCAGCCCCTGGTAATTTTACCGAACCAATCGGCACAATCTGGCCATTAATTTTGATAGAAGGTTCGACATCGGCTGTAATAAACAGATCCGAGGCCTTTTTCTCTACCATATAATTCAGTAAGCCATTAAAGTCCATGCTCAAGCCCCCAATATAATGAACTGTTTTTTATAAGAATGATTCAGGCTGTTTGGCTGCTGTACGCGCTACTTGCGGGCTGATGATTCCTTTGGAAACCAGGGTTTTTAGGCTTTGATCCAGTGTGGTCATTCCATAGTTGGCACCTGTTTGAATCGCAGAGTACATTTGCGCGATCTTATTTTCACGGATCAGGTTACGGATCGCTGGAATACCGATCATGATTTCATGTGCTGCCACACGACCACCACCATTTTTTTTGAGCAGGGTTTGTGAAACAACGGCCTGTAAAGACTCTGATAGCATGGCACGTACCATGTCTTTTTCCTCGGCCGGGAAGACGTCAATCACACGGTCAATCGTTTTGGCTGCGGAGGTGGTGTGCAGGGTACCAAAGACCAGGTGACCGGTTTCTGCCGCGGTTAAGGCCAGGCGGATGGTTTCAAGGTCACGCATCTCACCGACCAGAATAATATCCGGGTCTTCACGTAGTGCTGAACGCAGTGCTTCATTAAAGCCGTGCGTATCACGGTGGACTTCACGCTGGTTGACCAGACATTTTTTCGACTGGTGTACAAATTCAATGGGGTCTTCAACCGTCAGAATATGGTCATAACGGTTATCATTGATATAATCGAGCATGGCGGCAAGGGTGGTTGATTTACCCGAGCCGGTGGGTCCGGTGACCAGTACCAGGCCACGTGGATATTCACTGATATCTTTAAAAATCTGGCCCATGCCTAAATCTTCAAGGGTCAGGACTTTTGAAGGAATGGTACGAAATACCGCACCAGCGCCACGGTTCTGGTTAAAGGCGTTGACACGGAAACGGGCCACACCTGGAACTTCAAAAGAAAAGTCAGTTTCCAGGTTTTCTTCATAATCACGGCGCTGCTTATCGTTCATGATGTCATAAACCAGCTTGTGTACTTCCTTATGTTCCAGTGCAGGCAGGTTAATACGACGTACTTCACCATCTACACGGATCATCGGCGGTAAGCCGGCAGATAAGTGTAAATCTGACGCACCATTTTTAGCAGAAAAGGCTAACAGTTCTGTGATATCCATCAGGTCCCCAATTTCATTAAAATATTATTTATTTTGCTAGAATAATAAGGCTTTCCGTCAGCTTAACCAACCCTTAGTTGGCGAGCAAGGGAAAAAAATCAGGACAAAATGAGAACCTCATCAATGAATATGCTGCAACAGTCACGAAATCAGGTTTTAGCTCAGATTCAGAGCGCATGTACCCAGGCCGGACGTGAACCGGATTCGGTACAACTTTTGGCGGTCTCCAAAACTCAGCCAAGCGCTATCCTGGCGCAGATGTATGAGGCCGGACAGCAGGCCTTTGGTGAAAACTATCTGCAAGAAGCACTGGAAAAAATCACGGCTCTAAAAGCGCTGGACATTGAGTGGCATTTTATTGGACATGTACAGCGTAATAAAACCCGGCCTCTGGCAGAACATTTTGCCTGGGTGCATGGGGTGGATCGTCTGATTATTGCCGAACGTTTATCCAATCAGCGTCGCGATTCTCAAGCGGCACTGAATATTTGTCTACAAGTAAATATTGACGGACAGGACAGTAAGGATGGTTGTCAGCCTGAAGAACTTAGCGAACTGGTGAAGCAGATCAGCCCATTACCGAATATACGCTTACGCGGCCTGATGGTGATTCCTGCTCCTGAAAATACCCGGGCCTTTGCAGATGCCAAAGCCTTATTTGATGCGGTAAAGACTCAGCATGCCCATCCTGAGGACTGGGATACTTTGAGTATGGGCATGTCTGCCGATATGACCGAAGCGATTGCAGCTGGCTCTACCATGGTTCGTGTCGGAACAGCGCTGTTTGGTGCGCGTCCTAAAAAGGCTGAATAAAGCCGGTCAGATTCTTTGGGCAAAAAAGCGTTATTGCAGGGTATTGGATAACGCTTGGTTTCTTTGTGGTTCAAGCCATTTGGCCATGAGCCAGGCAAAGAGGATTAAGCCACACATGCTGCCGAGTAGCGCTAATACAGCACCACCGAGACCATAAGCCAGCGTTGCAGGCACAGTCCCTAAAATAAATAACAGTAATGGAAAATGGGTGGCATAGAGCGTATAAGAAAAATTTGCAGACTGCACCCAGACCGGATGATAGCAGCTCTGCTGCTGTTGTAGCTGCACCAGCCAGCAGACAAAGGCCAGTCCGATGCAAATATTAAAAGGCACAAAATAATGCGTGGTGTAAAATTTTGTTTGTTCAATCACCTGAAATTGATAGGCATCCAGACAGGCAATGATCAAGGCTACAGCTAACAGGGCGGATTTAATGGCTTGTAAGCGGTCTAAAAAATGGAGCTGGAGATGACGGTGTGCACTGGCGAACGCTGTCAGCCAGAGCAGAAAATAAAACAGAAACTGGATATTCAACACCGACAGCGTAGTGAACAGAAGTAGAAAGACGATTTTGGCGAGTTCAGAGGTTTTCAGAAAAGGCAGAAATCCGGCCAGCACATAGAACCAGACTTCAAAACTCAGACTCCAAAGGGGTGCGTTGGCAGATACGGTGGGGCCAATAAAGCCATTCAGAAACAGCAGCGAAGCGATAAAATCTGGAGCTGTAATGTCATAGTCAGTCCGGATCATCATGCCAAAACTGTTCTGAAAATGATGGCTTTGTGAAGCAAAAAACCAAGGCGCCAGCATATATAAAACCAAGCTTAAAGCAGAAGCAAACAGAAAAGGTGGTAAAATCCGGCGACAACGCTGCCGCGCATAATGCCGTACATTAAACTGACCATAGCGTCGGGAATGGTTCTGGATGGAAGTTCCGATCAAATAGCCACTCAGTACAAAAAAGATCATGACTGCGGCCTGACCCAGCAGACGCACCCATGAATACAGGCTGAGATCAAAAGGGGCAATAAAGGCCTGAAAGCAGTGACTAAATAGTACTATTATCGCACTGATGCCTCGCAAGCTCTCTAGCTGTAAGCTGAAATAGGGCGAGAGCTGGTTCGGCGGATGGGTCATCTTTAACCTATAATCTCGATTGTACTGGCACCGGCACCGACCGGTTTGACCTGAATTTGTACCGGAATGCGTTCATGCATTTCCTGAACATGCGAAATCAGTACCACTTTACGGCCCTGACTCTGCAAATGATCCAGAGCATTCATTACCATGTGCAAGGAGGCCGGATCCAGCGTACCAAAGCCTTCATCAATAAACAGGGATTCCAGTTTCATCGAGCCGGAGGCCATATTGGCAATCGCCAAAGCCAGCGCCAGCGAAACCAGGAAAGTTTCCCCCCCGGATAAAGAGAGCACCGGACGCACTTCGCTGTTCATGTCCAGATCAATAATGGCCAGACTTAAACTGTCCGGAATCCGGTACAGCTGATAACGCGGTGCCAGCGGCTGTAACTGCTGGTTAGCGTATTCCACCAATATATCCAGATGATGCTCTTGGGCAATTTTCTGGAATTTGCTGCCTTCCTTGTGTCCGATCAGGTCATAGATCCGACCCCAGCGGTATTCTTCAGCTTTGACCTGTTCAATCTGATGCTGGTGTCTTTGCAAGGTCACCTGATTATTGGCATGAATCCTTAGCTTGGTATCGACTTCATTAAAGGCATTTTGTTGTTCAGCCTTTTCCTGAGCCAGTTTATTTAAGTGTAGTTCAACTTCTTCAAAGCTCAGTTCGGGCTTGGATTTCAGATGATGCTGATATTGTTCTTCCAGAATCTGCCAGGCCGTTTTGGCATTTCCTACAGTCTGATGCTGTAGCTGTAATTGCTGGCGGATTTGCTGGTGCTGTTGCAGATCAATATTTAGGCACTGCTGGATATGCTCATGATTAAAATCAGGATGCCGACTTTGCCAGTGTTGAATCGCCTGCTGACATTGTTCAATCTGCTGCTGCAGTTGCTGAATCTGGGTGCTGATACTTTGCTTTTTCAATTCAGCCTGTTGCAAGCGCTGTTCATGTTGCTGGGCAATAAGCTGTTGTGCCCGTAGCTGCTCATCCAGTATGTGTTGCTGCTGTTCCAGATGGTCACGCCATTCCTGTGCCGTGCGATAGCTTTGTCCGGCATGACTGAGAGTCAGGCTATTCAGCTGTTCACGTAATGCTTTACCCTGGTGAAGCGCCGTCTCCAGCTTTTGTTGTAACCGCCCATCATGATGCTGATGCAGAATCAACTGATCACGTGCTTTTTCAAGTTGCTGATTGAGGTTTTGAATGTGGGTTTCTAGGGTTTTAAACTCTTGGCATTGCTGCTGGCGCTGTTGCAGTTGCTGAGACAGCTGCTGACAGCTCGAGCCAGTATCCTTGACCCAGACATTTTGCAGGGACTCGGGCAAATGTGCCAGAACGGGCTGAATCATCTGTTCTAGCTGGAGATACTGCTGCATGCTCAAATGCAGCTGATCCAGTTGTTGTTGTTGCTGACGCCAGCGTTTCCAGTCACCTTGCTGAGTCTGGAGCTGTTGTGCAAGCTGCTGTTGTTCTCGCTGCAGATGAATCGCATGTTGGCCAAGCTGCTGTTGTAGCTGCTCGGTATTCTGGTTTGCATTCACTTGCCAGCCAAAGTGTTGCATCTCCTGATGAAGCTGGGCTTTTTGCTGTGCCTGTGTGGTGGTGAGCTGTTGATTGCGCTGCTGTTGTTGCTCAATCAAGGTATGTAATTGAGATTGCTGGATCTGTGCCTGCTGCCATGCATGAGTCTGTTGCTGCAACTTTTCTTGGGCTTCCTGAAGCTGTTGATCATGCAGCTGCTGCAAGGCATTTTCCAGTAACTCCTGATGCTGCACAAAAGGGTGTTCATGACTGCCACAAACCATACAGGCTTCATCAGGTTTTAGCTGGGCGCGCAATTCCTGCACACTCTGCGCCTGTAACAGGCGTTGCTGTGCGAGCATCTGTTGCAGTTGTTCAAAGGACTGTTCGGCTTCTTGGCGCTGTTGTTGTAATTGAAGCAGTTCCGTGGTGAGTTGCTTTAAGGTATTTTGATGCTGCTGTAATTGGCTATTCAGTTGCTGGCTTTCAGCCTCAAGTCCAGCCATTTTCTGGGCAGCCTGGATCAGGCTTTCCAGTTTTAACTGTTGGATACCGGCTTGCTGTTGCTGGCTTTGCAGTTGCTGTAATTGCTGTTCGAGCTGCTCCAGATCGGTATAGCGCTGCGTGAATTCTTGCAAATTTTCAGCTAAGCGCTGTTGCTGCTGTTGCAGTTCAGCGGGGCCCGCTTGAAAAACTGCCGGAGACTGCTGCATAAATTTTTCACGCAGTGCCTGATATTCCTGCAAACGTTGCAGGGTGGCCTGCGGCTCATGATCAAAAGCCGCTAAAAATTCCTGTTGTTCGAGTTGTGCCTGAATCTGCTGAGATTGCAGCTGAAGCTGTTGTAACTGTTGTTCGGTCTGGCAGATCTGCTCCTGTACAGGCTGAATCTGCCGGGCTTTATAAGTCTGTTGCTCTGCTGCAAGCTGTTTATACTGCTCACCCACTGACTGTAGCTCATGATCCAGTTTTAATCCCTGATCGAGATAGGGTTTGATCTTTTGAAATTCTTGCTGCTGCTGTTGTTGCTGTTGCTGCAATTGAAGCAGCTTCTGCTGCTGAGTGTCACGTTGCTGCTGAATCGCTGAAAACTCGGCAACGACACTGTGCTGCTCGGCCAGAAAGTGGCTACGCTGATTTTGGAGCTGTTGTTGCTGGACAAATTGTTCCCGGATCTGCTGAAACTGGTCCAGCTGTTCCAGCAGCTGTTGTTGGGGTGCCATCTTCTGCTCGGCATCCAGCTGAACCATATAAATTTCTTTTTTGGCCTGAATTTCAGTATATAAATAATGCTGCTGACGATGCCATTTTAGATCATTGTCCAGCACTTTTTCACTCTGGTTAAAATGCTCAATCACCTGTTTTAAGGCAGTATGTTGCTGCTCTAAGGTGGCAATATCTGTTTCGGATAATAGCTCCAGATAGCCAATCTGTTTTTCTAGATCAGCCCGTTTCTGTTTAACTTCACTATGTTTTTCAAATGCTTTTTGGCTGACCAGACTGAAAATCTGTGAGTTGGTCAGATATTCCAGTAAATCGGCACGCTCATTATCCTTGGCTTTTAAAAAGGCACCGACTTCAGACTGAGCCAGCAGAACCGCACGGGTAAACTGCTCAAAACTCAAGCCCACCAGTTTTTCAATCAGTGGGGTACATTCAGAAATTTTCTGGTTTAACACCCGCTGATCATCCAGACAGGTAATGGCCCGTTCTACTTTTAAATTACCATCGACTTTTTGCCGGGCACGACGGATTTCCCAGCGTGCCGTATAGCGTTTCTGATCCAAAGCGATAAATTCAAGCTCGGCAAAACCCTGTACGCAGCCACGGCGCAGAATATTCTTGGTGTCCTTGATGGAGACATCCTGGCCGCCCGCATCTTTCAGGCTACCGGTTGCACCTTTCAGACGCGGAATTTCGTTATATAGCGCCAGACACATGGCATCGAGCAAGGTGGACTTGCCGGAGCCGGTTTTTCCGGTAATGGCAATCAGGCCAGCATAAGCCAGCGGGCTGGATTCAAAATCAATATGATGCGTACCAGCGAGAGAAGCGAGGTTATTTAGGCTCAGACGGATAATTTTCATGGCTGATCCTAAGCTTGTTGTTTTTGTGCAAGTTCATGTTGGGCTTCGACCAGCAGCTGCTGAAAATCCTGCTGTACCGAAGGGTCCTGACGATAGCCCATTTTTTCCCAGATATTAAAAAATAGTGATTCCGGCGTTGGAGGCGCCAGATCAATTTTGGAACTATCCGCCGGATCGTCTGCCTGACGCTGATAAACTCGGCTGATCCTGAGCAGACGATAACGATTGACTGGCAGCGCCTGTTCAATCTGCTGACGTAAATCGACTGGCGGCGGGGCATCGGTTGTGTATTCAATTTCCAGAAAATGCCGGGCAGCGAGATGTTCAATTTCACCCGCAGGTAGCGCCTGGATTTTATTCATCAGATTGTCCAGATTTTCCCGGATTCTAAACAGTTCTACCGTACGCGGTACTTGCAGGGCTGCAAACTGAAAGCGCTGTTCAGCCTTTTGCTCGGGATCAATTTTGACCTCAACCACCTGATGCGAATAGTGAATTTCACTAAAAGACAGGGGAATCGGTGAGCCACTATAACGGATATGCGCTTGGCCTACTTTTTGCGGCTTATGCAGATGGCCAAGTGCTACATAGTCGATGACTTCATCAAACAGCGCCGTTGAAAGCGCTTCTTCATTGCCCACTATAATCGGGCGTTCAGAATCTGAGGTTTCACCACCTTGCATATGCGCATGTGACATTAAAATCAGAGCCTGATGGCGCGCCTTACGTGCTTTGGCTTCTGCGATCAGCTGTTGATGCAGATAACTGATGGCATTCTGACTGTTATGAGTGTGTTCGTTAATTCCGGTAATTTCAGCGCTGCGTAAATAGGGCAAGGTCAGACACCAGGCCACAATCGTTCGGTTCTGGTCATAAATTGGCACCAGCAGACGGTCCAGATCAAGCTGATTGGTCGAGGTTCGGCCGACAATCCCCACCGCTTTGGCATTAAATTTGGTCAGTAAAGGCTGTACCTGTTCAATCCGGTAACCTGAATCATGGTTACCGGCAATCATCAGGGTTTGCATATGGGGTGCCAGCTCATGCGCATCAGCAAGAAACTGATACAGCTGTCGTTGTGCACTTGAAGCCGGATTGATGACATCAAAAATATCCCCGGCAATCAGCAGGGCATGCGGCTGTTTGATCTTGATTTGTTCAAGTAGCCAGGTCAGAAATTGCGTATGTTCAAATTCACGGTCATGGTTATGGAAGAATTGCCCCAAATGCCAATCAGAAGTATGAAGAAAATGAACTGCCATGTATACCAACCTTTATTTTTGCCTTCCTACTATAGAAAAAAGCGCCAGTAAAAGTCTACTTGAAAAATACTTTCTTATTTGCTTGTAAGCCATTGAACTTGGTCGTAGAGCCTACTGAGTTTGCCTGCCATTGTTGAGACAGCTTTTAAGTATAGGCCGGGTCTCATCTTTATTCAGCTTCAGGTTGTTTTTATTTTCATTCGCTGATGCAGGCCGGTTTGAAAAAATTTACCCTTTTAAACCAGTTTTTATGCAAACCAGGCAAAGCAGACTTGAAAAATAAGGACTGATCCTTATGTTAGCTCCTATAAAACAGTCTCTGATTCATCTGGTCAGAGTGACAAAATGCAGCGCCCAAACAATAAAAACCGACGATTCGAGTGATAGTGAAATCGTCGGTCAAAAATTGTGCAGATGAAAATTTTGGCTGCTGTTCAAAATTTCCACCTGCACTGAACTTATTGCTTTAGCGAAGTGAACGAAAACTTGTGGATGCCAGTCCAAATTTTCGAACCTTGTACCCTATATAACGTCATGATCTTGGCTGAGGTTGACAATAAAATGAAAAAAAACTTAATTTTTTTTATACTAGCTTGTTAATCGTCTTTGGGTTCTTCTAATGGTGCCGCTAACTCGCTATTTTCTCTGGTTTTTCTTCCTGTGCTTTGTCTTTACCTGTATTTGCGGTGTGCTGGCAGCCTTGATGCCAACCGGCATGGGCGCCATCTTGACCATTGTGCCTTATCTGGTGGCGATGATTTGGGTTCTGTTTAAATTTTTAAAACAGCAGCGCCGTGCACCCTCTGCAACCGAACGTAAAAAATTTAGCTTGGGCTTCAGTCTGATTTACTGGGGCTATAATCTGGCATTTTTAATTTTGGGGATTGTGATTGCAACCCGTTCCAATCCAAATGCCTGGCAGGATTTTTTGCTGTATTTGCAACAGCCGCAATTTGTCAGCATTGTCGTGATTATGTTCCTTCTGATCGCCATTCCACTTTATTTGCTGACCTACTGGTTTTATGGCAAACAGGCACAGCGTATGGCAGCTAAAACTTCTGGTCTATAGTTGCCATTCAACCGTTTTATGCAAGAAAACCTTAAATATGTGAGTGGACACGGAGGTTAAAGATTACTCATCCTGACAGGACGTCGTGTATAGATAAAAGACTTTGGCTCTCTCAAAATTTGGATCTTGGCTATACACAGCCATTTGCAGGATTTTATGAATAATGAGGTTATCCAAGGTAAATATAAGCTTCTGCAACTCCTATCTTGCTAAACCAGGATGTTTAAAGGGTTAGTAAAATTAAATCTATAAACTAACGCAACTATCAACCAGACCGCAGGCTATTTTAAATATTCAGATGGTTTGAGCGCAAATCTTTATTTAATAAATAAAATGAGCCAAAGAGCAATAGCCGAAATATTCTGGATGGCCTGATTTTTCATTTACTGATCAATATTTTTATACTCGACATTTTGATAGGTGAGCGGCGTATACTCTGAATCATGACAAGAAGAATAGTGCAGGATCGGTATGTATAAACCAGTCGTATTGATGACAGGTGCCAGCGGTTTTATTGGCAGCCATCTGGTAAGGTTCTTACTGGCACGGGATTATGCGGTGATCGGTCTGACCCGACAGAAAAACTTGCGAGAAGAGCATCCTGATTTTCACTGGGTTCATGATCTGGATGAATTAAAAAACCAGCAGATTGACTATGTGATTAATCTGGCAGGTGAAAGTATTGGTCAGGGTCGCTGGACCACCGCCCGTAAAAAGAAACTGAAGAATAGTCGTCTAAAGACCACCCGGCAACTTTTTGAGCATCTGGAAAGATATCAGATCAAGCCCAAACGGATTATTTCAACCTCTGCTGTGGGCTACTATGGCATTGATCCTGAAGAGCAGTGGGATACGGTGTGTACAGAACAGAGCCCGGCACAAGACATTTTTATGTCCGAGCTATGTGCCGAATGGGAGCGTTTGGCCTTATCTTATCCTGAGCAGAACACCAAGATTATTCGTCTAGGTGTGGTATTTGCTAAGGGTGGAGGAATTCTTCCGCAGATGTTATTACCCATCAAATTTAATCTGTTTGGCCAGATTGGTCATGGCCGCCAGCCGGTAACTTGGGTACATCTTCAGGATGTCATGCGGGCCATCGAATTTTTGATGCAGGAATCGACTCAGCCCCAGATTTTTAACCTGGTGGCTCCAGAAAAAGTCAGTCAGGCTCAATTTGCTCGAATAGCTGCGCAGGTGCTGAAGCATAAACCTTTATTGCCGTTACCAGCTTGCAGCATGAAAATGCTGCTGGGCGAACAATCCCAACTGATTTTAAATGGACAGTATGTTCAGCCTAAAGCTTTACAGGAGGCTGGTTTTACTTTTAGTTATCCGACTCTGAAAGAGGCGCTACTGGAAGTGTTAAACCGCTAAAGCCTGAGTTTCTAAACGCTGTGCCGGATTATAAGGCTCTGGATCAACAAAAGTCGGCTGTTCCAGCATGAGCTGGGCCAGAAGTTTCCCCGACGCAGCGCCCATACATAGGCCATTACGGAACTGACCGAAATTGATCCAGAGATTGTCCAGATGCGGCATTTTGCCAATATAGGGAATGCCATCGGGTGAGCTGGGCCTTAAACCAGCCCATTGTTTCACCATCGGAAAATCAGCCAGCTCTGGCACCATCTCCAGACAGGCAGTAAAAATATCCTGACGGATTTCGGTTGAAGGGGAGGTATCAAAGCCGACCTGACGCATACTCGAGCCGCACAGCACATGACCATCACGGCGTGGGATCAGGTACATGACCTTGTGCATGCACATGCTGGGCAGCCAGTGCTCTGGTGTTTTAAATAGCAACATCTGGCCCTGTACCGGCTGTACCGGAATGTTAAAGCCGAGCTGTTCCGACCAGTAAGCTGACCATGCGCCGGTTGCAATCACAAACTGATCTGCCTGAAAACTCAGTCCATTCTCGCTTGATATCTGTTGAACATGACCTTGCTGTATATCGAGTTGGCTGATTTTACAATGTTCCTGCCAGATCACACGGGGATGCTGCCTCAAATAGCTGATGATCGACTTTAGCAGTCGGGGATTGCGGATATTGGCCAGTTCAGGAAAATAGAGAGCCTGTTTGAACTTCGTCTGATCTACTCTAGGATTGATCTGTCCGAGCTGCCTTTGATCGAGAAGTTGCGCCTGCTGCTGCGGATCCTGATATTGCTCGGCATAACGCAAGCCGATTTCAAAATCGGACTCATCAAAAATCAGCATGCCCGTGTTATGAATCTGAAAATCAATTCCGCTTGTCGGTTGCAGTTTTTGATTCCAGGTCTGATACAGCGGTTTGGCATGGCGAGCCAGAGTATTGACGGCATTCGGGTAACGCCAGGGATACATGGGGGAGAGAATGCCGCCTCCGGCCCAGGACGCTGCCTGTCCCGCGGCCTGCTGATCCAAAATCGTGATCGAACATCCCTGTTCCAGCAGTTCCAGAGCGGACATTAATCCGGTAATACCCGCACCGATAATGGCGATATGCATTGCGCCAGGGTCCTTCTGTTTATTTCATCTCTTTCAGTTTAACAGCTGCTTCTTCAGCAAAATAAGTCCAGATACCATCTGCACCGGCACGACGACAGCACATCAAAGATTCCAGAATCACGCTGTCAGATAACCAGCCATTCTGGATTGCAGCGGCCAGCATGGCATATTCGCCACTGACCTGATAGATAAAGGTCGGCAGACCAAAGGTGTCTTTGACTTCACGAACGATATCCAGATACGGCATGCCAGGTTTGACAATCACCATGTCGGCACCTTCCTGAATATCCAGAGCAATTTCATGCAGGGCTTCGGCGCGGTTGCCAACATCCATCTGGTAATTGTATTTATTGCCGCCTTTCAGGTTGCTGGCAGAACCGACTGCATCACGGAACGGGCCATAGAAGCTCGACGCATATTTGGCTGAATAGGCCATAATAGCAGTATAAATATGACCTTGTTGTTCGAGAGCCTGACGGATCGCGCCAATACGACCATCCATCATGTCGCTCGGAGCTACGATGTCGGCGCCTGCTTCTGCATGACTCAGAGCCTGTTTAATCAGGGCCTCGACTGTTTCATCATTTAATACATAGCCAGTTTCATCAATGATGCCATCTTGACCATGGGTAGTATAAGGGTCCAGCGCGCCGTCGGTAATCAATACCAGTTCCGGCAATTCTTTTTTTAACAGACGTACGGTGGTTTGTACCAGCCCATCTTCACGCCAGGCTGCTTCTGCAAGCAGGCTTTTATCTTCTTGCGGCGTTACCGGGAACAGCGCCAGTTTATTCACACCCAGTTCCAGCAAGCGTTCCGCTTTTTTTAGCAACAAGTCAGCAGACAGGCGCTGCACATTGGGCATACTTGGAATGTCTTGCGTCTGGTCTTGCCCTGGCAGTACAAAAACTGGATAAATCAGGTGGTCAGCACTGAGATGCGTTTCACGTACCATAGAACGTAAATGCTCATTTTTACGAATACGACGCATGCGAGTTGCAGGAAATGCGGGACGATTGAACGTATAGGTCATAAAAATCTCAGCAATCAGTATTAAACTAGGCTGCTATTGTAGCCCTATCTGAAATTTTTGGGCATAAATTAGCGGTTTTATTGTGGTGGCTTCGGACAGACTTATGACTAAAACAGAGAAAAACTGGACAGGTAGTATACATTTAGGAGCAAAGGTGGATATTGATGTGGTTTTAAATCAGTTGGTACATGCTTTTAATGCCTCTCCTTTTTTTAAGCATAATGGTATGACCATGCGGATCGTCGATGGTCAGATTGAAGCTTATATTGAGATGCAGGACTTTATGATTGGTAATGTGGCCTTCCAGATTCTGCATGGTGGTCTGGCAGCCACGGTACTCGATAGTATTGGCGGGATTGTGGCCATGGGAGAGCTATATAAAAAGGCAGGACCAGAAACCATTGCCGAGACCATTAAAAAAGTATCACGACTGGCAACAGTGGATATGCGGGTAGACTATCTGGCACCCGGACGCGGGAAATATTTTATTGCCCGTGCAGAAACCTTAAGATTGGGGCGTAAGGGTTGTACCATGCGTATGACTATGGTCAATAACGAAGACAAGCCGATTGCTACAGCTATTGCCTCTTATGCATATTAATCCATCTGGCAGCTCAAGATTGGCTATGAGCTGAGTATATAAGCACCTTTCTAAGCAGAGGTGCTTATAGATTTAAATTTTCAGGTTATATTGTTCTATCGGGGATTGTTATCAAGATGTACAGTCATTCATGGTCGCAAAAAATAGCAAGCCAGTAAAACTCATTTTTGGACTCTCCCTGGGTGTTGATCTCAGCGCAATATAAAGTAGTAAGTAAAAAAATATTCAATAGAAAACCGGTAGTAGACAGCGGTTTTTATCAGGCTTATAAATCTGACTTTGCCCGCTTTAAGGCATTTTGCCATTTGGCTAAATGTGCTGCACGTTTGTCATCCTGCATTTTGGGTTCAAAGGCCCGGTCGAGTTGCCATGACTGTGCAATTTCATCAAAGCTTGCAAATACGCCAGATTTTAAGCCCGCCATTGCTGCGGCACCCCAAGCGGTAGACTCCAGCATTTTCGGACGTAATACCGGTACATTTAGCAGGTCTGCCTGAAACTGCATCAGCATGTCATTACCACTGGCACCGCCATCAACGCGTAACTCTTTTAAGGGATGGCTAATATCCGATTGCATTGCGGTCAATACATCTGAAACTTGAAAGGCAATTGACTCTAAAGCGGCACGGGCAATATGGGCTTTATGGGTGCCACGTGACATGCCACAGAGCAGGGCGCGGGCTTCGCTATCCCAGTGCGGTGCACCGAGTCCGGTAAAGGCAGGCACTAGAACTACTCCATCTGTATCATCGACTGTACTGGCGAGCTTTTCGACATCACTGCTTTTTTGGATAATACCAAGACCATCACGCAGCCACTGTACTACTGCGCCAGCCATAAATACACTGCCTTCTAGTGCATAGGTCGTTTTGTCCTGTGCCTGCCAGGCGAGGGTAGAAAGGAGCTTATTTTGACTGAACTGAATATCATGGCCGGTATTGAAGAGCATAAAACAGCCAGTACCGTAGGTGTTTTTGGCAGTACCAGGCTCAAAACATGAATGTCCAAACAGGGCTGATTGCTGGTCACCTAAAATTCCGGTGATGGGGATAGTCGCACCGAGTAAACCGGGTGCAGTATCTGCAATATAGCAATCGGAACTCACAATTCTTGGCAGGATAGAGGCCGGAATATTAAATTGTTCTAATAACTCTTCGTCCCAGCTCTGATTGCGCAAGTTCATCAGCATGGTACGGGATGCATTACTGGCTTCAATAATATGCTCGGCACCTTGGGTCAGGTTCCAGATTAACCAGCTATCAATGGTGCCAAAAGCCACATGCCCCTGCTCAGCTAAGGCATGTAATCCATCAATATTTGCCAGTAGCCAAACCAGTTTGCCAGCACTAAAATAAGGATCTATACGTAATCCGGTTTTTTGTTGTACCTGATCCATAAGGCCTTGCTGGATCAGCTGATTACACCAATCGGTTGCCCGGCGATCCTGCCAGATAATGGCGGGTGCCAAGGGTTTACCATTACGGCGGTCCCATACCACTGTGGTTTCACGCTGATTGGTCAGTCCAATGGCTTTAATATCTTTGGCCAGAATGCGCGCTGTAGCCAGTGCCTGCTGGACGACTGCAATTTGGGAGCTCCAGATTTCCTGTGCATCCTGTTCGACCCAGCCTGAATATGGCGTCTGGATATGGGTCTCGCGTTGAGCCGTTGCCTGAACCTGTCCATGTTCATTAAAAATGATCGCACGACTTGAAGTCGTTCCCTGATCAAGGGCCAATAAATAGCTCATGAATGTTTCTTTTATAGGACTTGAAAAACAAAATATTAGCGCAATTATTAAATTAAGGCACATCAATGTGTAATTGTTTGAAAAATGGCATCGCAATTCTTCACAGTTATGCTATGATGAAGCCTACTTTGGGGGTGTTTCTGGCTTCGACGCTGGTGATGAAACTCATAGATGCATGTCGAGAGCGCATTTTCTCTCGTAAATCAAATTTGCATTTTAATAGTCGCAAACGACGAATCATACGCTCTAGCTGCCTAAGGGCAGCTTGTCCGCATCTCTGAATACTTGTGGTTAGAGATCCCGACTGAAGCGCAAGCACACAAGTCCGTATAAAACCAAGCCTCGGGGTTTTGTACTAAATTAAGAGGATCGCGATTTGTACCCTGTTCGTCGGGTCACAAAGAGTTAAAACAATAGACGATATCTAAGCATGTAGTATTCTCGAGCGTAGTGCTGGCGGACGCGGGTTCAACTCCCGCCACCTCCACCAAAATTCTTGTTATAAATCAGCCACTTATATTAAGTGGCTTTTTTATTGCCACACATTTGCCACATTTTTCATTGCAAGAGCTTTTGATTTCGACGTATTTAGGCTGTACGAGTTACGCTAAGTTTCGCAATTTCTTGCTTATTTTTATCCCCATGCAACCATTTTGTATAGCGTTTGATCAGCATTTGTAGACTATGTCCAAGTTGATCGGCTACAAACATTGGATTGACGCCATCCATCAGCAACATCGTCGCATAAGTATGCCTTGCATTGTATGCAGGGCGGTGACGTATAGAACACGCTTTCATCGCTTCTACAAGACGCTCTCTAGGTGGTTTTTCATTAAAGAAGGGTTCCTTAGTCTTAGGACATAGCATCACATAGTCTGTTTGGTAGCCTTGATCCTTTTTAAATTGAAGCAAAGCTTTCAAAGCCAGAGTTGATCGTTCATTCAGATATACTTCTCGAGACGTATGTGTTTTTGTCACCTTTTTTTCTAAACCACGTACACGGCTTTTGTTAACTTTGAATGTGCCATTGAACCAATCGATATCACTTTCTCTAAGAGCAATCATTTCGGAAGGTCTACAGCCTGTCCAGAAGGCAAACTCAAAATACCACCGATAAAATTTGTCCTCATCATGTAAGCTTTTGTCGAGCCAAGCTAGTAAGGCTTCCATCTCCTTACGTGTGAAGGGGTCAGGTGTTTCCACCTGAACCTTACGATTCTTAATTTTATTCATAGGGTTTACAGAAATCTGATTATGCTTAACAGCCAACTCGAAAACTCCACGTAAAGGCGTGGCGCAATTATTAAATGTTTTCGCTGTTTGAAAATTACGATCGATAATGACTTCCTCAATATCTTCAGTCGTGATATTGGCTATTGGTGTTAATGCAAAATAAGGCATCCAATGACATTCTAAAATTTTGCGATAGCCATTTTTTGAATCTTTATTGGCAATCGAAAACTTTAAAAATTTTTGTGCAACATCTTGAAATAAGACTTGCTGACCATCCATTGATTCAGTTTCTGTAACATCAAGGCCTTTTGCTTGTGCTATATCATTCTCAGTTAAAATCCCCCATTTGGCTTTATTTATGAGGTCACTTCTAATTTTAGCGGCTGTACGGATACCTTCCGCAGTCGGCGGGTGTGGGAGTGTAATGTAGTAGCGCTGCTTTTTAGAGGTGAAGTTGATTTCGAGTGCATTCTCCCTAATTCTAACGCCGGTTGGTAACGTTTTTGAGTTTGTTCTGTCAACCATTGGTTATAACCTCTAAGTGAGTAGTAAATATTTCCATCTTGTTTTGTCCAAACTAAATCTTGTGGCCAATTTTTTCGCCGATGTGTAAGTTTTTGTTCTTCAATGCCTGTAAGCTTTGAGAACACTGAAGCATCTACCCAATCGATAGCTGTAAGCCCTAGTTCTAAAAGAACATCTAAAATTTCGTTTTGCATAAAATTACTTAGCCAATTGAGCTGATCTAAAAATTATTCACGGCTAGGCATAAATTTCCCTAGTCATAAATCGTCATGTGGAAAACTTAGCACATGACATTTTTTAAAAACTCGTTTCGTTTAAAACTTCAAAAAAATGGTTATTCAAAAAAATTATGAAATAAAAAAATCATATTTATGCTTACTGAATTAATGATTTAATCCCATTTGTTAGGTACAAAATTTGGTACTTAAATCCTCAATATCATGAGTTAAGTACCAGATTTGGTATCTTAAAAATCAGCTCGAAAAAAGATTTATAATTTATTTTTTTAACAAGGGTTGGAGCACATCTAAAAGACTCTCACCATTTTTACGATCAATTATTTTTGCAGACATGCCTAATTTTTGCGGCCCATCTACATCAGCAATTTGAGTATCACCAATGAAAAAAACTTCATTTGGTTGACAGTTCATTTGAGTTAAAAAATGTTGGTAGATTAAAGGATCTGGCTTATTTGCACCGACCTGAAAGCTCCATGCATAAGTATCTAAAGGTGGAAGTAGGTGCTGTGCTCGTTCACCATAAGGCGTTGCTGCATTGGAGCAGACTGCCAATTTGTAGCCTAGCTTTTTAAGCTCAAGCAGCATTGGTATAGAATCATCAAAAGCACGCATATACTTTAAATCATGTTGAAGAGCGTTATTCATTTCCTCCAATAAAGTAGAAGGAAACTGATAACCGAAATAAGAAGCTAATGTTGCAAAGTTGCCATCTAGTGACATGATCATTGCAGCATCATTTGGTTGTGGTTTGCGCCCTTGTTGTTTAAGCCACTTCATCATTTTTTTGTAAGGAGATTGGCTGTTTTTAATTTCTATTAGTGTGCCAAAAACATCAAAAACGACTGCTTTATAAGGTTGGTTATTCATCATCATTATTATCTCATTAGAAATACAAACACATACCTTCAAACTTTTATAATCACTGAGTCAGCATGATTTGAATAGGTAAAAAATATTGCGTTAATTTAACTCTAAACCTAATTGCTCAGGGCTATACCAGCGCATTTTTAGATGTCCTAGTTGGTCTCTGAGATGAGCGGCTTTACGGATGATGTATTTTTTTTGTTTCAGCCATTCATCTAGGCGAGCATCATCATAGTGGATGTCTATCTTCAGTTGTAAAAGCTGGTTATATAAGCCTCGCTTTTCAGGTGACATGGCTTCTAGAACTGATGTTGAAGCCATGGGTTCTAATGGATGTAGTAAGCCTTCAACCTGAGAAGGCTTGGTTTTTGCTTGTTGAGAAGAAGCAGACAATCCACTAACAGCTAGCCCTTTTTTCATTATCTTAGATAATGTTGAAGCTGTTGATTCACCCTGATTTTGATCTTCAGCTTCAGGTTCAACATTTTCAGATACGGTTGAGCTTTTAAGTAGCTTGCTGAGTTTTCGATAATTGATGCTATAAAAGTTGGTTTGAATCCATTTATTTTGAGATAGCTTTTTCACTACCAAAATGCCTACTTTTTTTAGCTTGGAGACTATGCGTTTGATGGTAGATGGACTGTATGTACCTAAGGTTACAGCCCATTGCTCATAGCTGTGATAAAAGTATTTATGTTGTTCTATTACTTGAGATTCATTACTTTGCAAACAGTAATGCAGCTTTTGTAAGAAGATTGCGGATGCTATTCCATACATTTGGGCAAGCGTAGGAGATGCAATAAGAGGGTAGTCGCCTTGGACTAACAGCTTTGTTTTTTTAGTCATGAGAATACTCACTTAAGGCTAGTAAGTGGTATTAGGGGATTTTGGGCGTGGACGTTGCTGAGTTCGGCGTAGCCAATCTTCAGGATACTGCTGACTATAAGCATCGCAATGCTGACCAGACCAATACTCCTGGTTGTATTCATCTTGGAATTCATAGCTGGGAGTAGCAGTTTGAAACGGTTGCTCAGTTTCAACATGGAGTGAAATGTCTTTAGAAGTGTTTATTTCTAATTGGTCTAAAGTCTGGACAATATCCAACAAAGCTTGACGCTGTTTGTGAGATAGAAGTTTTGCGCTTTCAATAAGAAGTTGCTTAGCAAGTTTTTTTGGCGTGCAAGGGGTTGCACCATTGAATTTGTGATTCATAGCAGTAATCCTAGATAGGTTTTGATGACCTACCACCTTCTCACTTTCCACTTGAGATGGTGGCGGTATAACAGGGGTGGAAATACTGAATCTAGGATCAGCCAGCCGAAGCTGCCCTGTCAAACCGCCATAACGACTGCTTAACAGTAGACAAAAAAATAGCCGCAGGCGCGACAATTTATTGTCCCTAGATAGTAACAACAGGTTTTCCACTCCTGAACACAGATTTTGCCGTGTTGAGATAAGATTATCCCGCAATGCCAAGTTGGTCAAGGCCTTGAAATAAAATTTTTTAAAAAAGATGGAAAGTAGAGTGATAGCTAACATGTGCTAAATATATTCAATTATTTTTATTGTTTATTTTATTTATAAAGAAGAACAGACCACTTTGACCCAATGGATCAGACCTGTTTGAGATGATCGTAAGTATCAGTATGGTCTTAACTGAAAATCAGGCACTTTATGAGCCATTCAGGTATGGATATATTTTTATAAGAAGCAGATGTACTTAGTCCTATTCTTGATTTTTGAACAATCCAATATTTGAGTGTGAGTGAAAAGAAAGGATATCCGGCTCATTTGATGAGCCGAATAAGATTAAATTGAAGTGTGTTATCAGAAGGTAATGCCAAAATGTTGAGAGCTATTAATTGGTTTAACTCTGATCACGATCTTTTTTAAGTGATGGATTTCTAGGATCTGATGAAATCGCTTTCAGTGTTTCATCAAGTTTTGAAAAGTTAGGAAGATGCTTGTTTTTTTCAGAATCAAAGATGTCGCGTAGAGTTGGATGGTGCTCAATCTTAGATTTATATATGAAATAAATGTACATCATATCTATTAGGGTATCTATTACGGGACGACCATAGACAGCAAAAAATGCTTCATATATCTTATTGAAAGATGCACCTAAGAAAAATATTACACTATTTCTCTTTTTCCTTTGTTTTAATTTTTCAGCTAGAAGATGTTTTTCATATTCAGAAAGAGTATTTTCAGAAACACATTTTTTTATTTTTCCATTATTATGACTACGATAATTACTCAGTAGTTCTTGCAGGTTAAAGTATTCATTAGGGTTATAATCTAAATACTCTTTTTCTTTTTTCAGAATGTTTTTTTCAATGTCTGTTAAATTATCAAATGGGATGGTTTTTATATATTTTAATGTTTGATGGTTTTTGATTCTTTGATTTTCCTTATATTGGCATGCATTGATTAGATTTTTATGGGTTTCTGTAAATTTTTTAAAATCTATTTTTGTTAAATCTGTATTCTCGAGAATATTAATTAAATTTATTTCACATGGATATTTAGGCGTGATAAATAATTCTTCTTTTTGTGTATAAAGAAAATTATATAAATCACTTTTTTTGATAATTTTTTTGGGTCTACCGGCTGTCATTTGAAGGCTCCTTGCGTTACGTTAGAGGAAAGCTCTATCTTTAACAGGAACCCAAAATGCATGATGAGTTTCATGCAAAATCTCAAAAAAATAGCTATCCTGCTCTCCACTTAGTTACCCGATTAATAAAGCTGGCGCTTTTAAGAATTTTTTGGGCTGCGCACAAAAAATTCTTATCTCGTCTCCGTGTCTTTTTATTCCATCATTTGCGTTGCAAATGTTGTACTAAAAAGACACTACTACTCGCCCTGTGGGACCAAAAGCCCAATTAATATAATTTTTAAGTTATTGATATATATACAAAATATTTTATTCAGAGTCTTTTTTATGTGCGTTACACTATTAAGGATAAATCGTTACACTATAATTTATGGTGCGTTACACGATAAAAAATGTGCGTTACACGATAGAAATAGGCGTTACACCATAAAAATCATCTAGAGGCTTGACTTCTGATTATTGGGGGCACTTTTTGTTCTTTAAGTCCTGCTCAAGATCATGTCGCTACCGTATAAATCTTGAAAAACCTATTTAGAAATATAACCACTTTTCTGAACTTTTCTTCTTAAATAGATTTATTTTAATTATTTAAAAATATATTAACTCTTTTGTCAGGGAGTTATTGAAAATGTTTTATTTTGATTTAAGACATAATCGTAAACAGAGTTCTAAAAGTTCATTTAATGGCTATTGTTATATTACTCGAATTAAGCATTTTAAGTTAAACAAGATTGATTTAAATGAAGAAGTTGAATTTGTTTGCTCAGGTAATATGCCTGGGTGGGCAGAATATAAGCCGGATAAATTTTGGATTGCTGCTGATAAATATGAAAAAAAGAATAGTCGTACATCCAGTCATATTACTATTGCTTTACCTAAGGAATTAAACTCAGAACAACGAATAGAATTATCAAAGAATTTAATAAATGCTTTTTGTGATGAATTTAAATTTCCATATAGCTGTGCCATTCACAATCATAAAGGCATTTTAGATGGTGAAAGTGATCAACCACATTTGCATTTACAATATTCTGAGCGTACAACCCTTGATGACTTTGAGCGACCACCAGAATTGTTTTTTAGACAATATAGACCTAAAAATCCTGAACGTGGAGGAGCGCAAAAGATTACTGCGGATGTTTTAGGCTTAGGGCGTCATCAGATCAGGCACATGAGGCAGCTCACTGAAAAACTGATCAATGAATCATTAGAAATATATGCACCGATAAAGACAGTTCGTATATACGACATTGAAGTTCAAGTGCCTAGTCAAGTTTCATGCCTATCTAATGCTAATTACAATCAGAAGTTCGGAACAAAACTCAAAGATGTGCCTCAGATTGAACGTTGGAAACTTTATAGTGCTGATCCTATTATTCAAATGGATGTAAAGCCATTAATCGAAAAAGTGAAGAAAATCAGAGAAGAAAATTTATATGAGCTTTATAAAAATGAATACGAATTGGAGTTGAAACGTATTCATAACATGAAAGCTGAAATCAACAAAGCAAAAGTAAAAAATCATGATGCAGATTGTGGTATGTCTATGTGACTTTACACTTAATTATTTGGGCTAACTGTCAAATACGATCATGTTGTAAGACTAGAGCCTTGAGCGTATTTAATTAAACTGTTTGTCTTTTGTCCTAAAATACAAATGATAGGTTAAGAAAATTATCCTTGATATTGCTTTTCCCAACCATCCATTCTTTACATGCCATAGCAAATAATCTAATTTGTGTCAGCGTATACAAATGAATTGTTGAGAATTGAGAGTTATGGCAAAAGCACCTGAAAAAAAGAATGATAAATCATTTGAAGAGGCACTTTGGGATGCTGCGAATAAATTGCGTGGTAGTGTTGAATCATCTGAATATAAACATATTGTTCTAAGCCTAATTTTCTTAAAATTCATCAGCGATACTTTTGAAAAGCAAAAACAGAAACTCATTGATAAGGGTTATGAAAAGCATATTGATGTAGTTCAAGCCTATACAAAAGATAATGTGTTCTACTTGCCAGTTGAAAGTCGTTGGAGCTTCATTAAACAAAATGCAAAGCAAGAGGATATTGCGCTCAAAATTGACACGGCTTTAAGCACTATTGAAAAGACAAACCAATCTCTGAAGGGTGCATTACCTGATAACTACTTTTCTCGTCTTGGTTTAACCACAAGTAAACTTTCGGCATTGATTGATGTCATCAATAACATTGACACACTAGAAAACCCAGAAGAAGACACAGTAGGTCGTGTGTATGAATATTTCTTGGGTAAATTTGCTGCTACAGAAGGTAAAGGTGGTGGTGAATTCTATACGCCTAAATCAGTGGTTAATCTTATTGCGGAAATGCTTGAGCCATATCAAGGTAAAATCTATGACCCATGTTGCGGTTCGGGTGGTATGTTTGTGCAATCCGTTAAGTTCATTGAAAGTCATCATGGCAATACCAAAGATGTATCTATTTATGGGCAGGAATATACAAGTACAACCTATAAACTAGCGAAAATGAACCTTGCTATTCGTGGTATTTCTAGCAATTTAGGTGAAGTTGCAGCAGATACCTTCTTTAAAGATCAGCATGAAACATTAAAAGCTGATTTTATTATGGCAAACCCACCTTTCAACCAAAAAGACTGGCGTGCATCTGATGAATTAGTGGATGACCCACGTTGGGCAGGTTATCCGACACCGCCTACAGGCAATGCTAACTATGCTTGGATATTACATATGATATCTAAGCTTTCTGAGCACGGTACAGCAGGTTTTGTATTAGCTAATGGCTCGATGTCCACAACTACCAGTGGCGAGGGTGAAATACGTCAGCAAATTATCGAAAATGATTTGGTTGATTGCATGATTGCATTACCTGGTCAGTTGTTTTATACCACCCAAATTCCTGTCTGTTTATGGTTCATTAGTAAAGATAAACAAGCCAAATCAGCAAATAGCCAAGCACGTGGGCTTCGAAATCGTCAAGGTGAAACGTTATTTATTGATGCTCGAAATATGGGCAGCATGATTAGTCGTACTACCAAAGAACTTTCTAAAGATGATATTGATGTAATATCGAACACTTATCATGCATGGCGTGGTGAGCAAGATGCTGGTGGCTACGAAGCTTATGCCGACAAGGCAGGTTATTGCAAATCTGCAACTTTTGATGAAATTAAAGCCAATGACTATGTACTCACACCAGGGCGTTATGTTGGTGCGGTTGAAATAGAAGATGATGGCATACTGTTTGAGACAAAAATGTTAGAACTCAGCCGAACTCTATATATGCAAATGCAAGAATCTCAAAAACTAGATGAGACTATTCGTAACAGCCTAGAGAAATTAGGTTATGGACTTTCTAATATGGACGGTATGCCGAAATGATGTATAAGACCGTAAAGTTAGGAGAGCTATTAGAGTTACTGACGGATTATCATGCAAATGGCGCATACGAAAAACTTAAAGAAAATGTTGAACTTTTAGATGAACCTGATTATGCGGTTATGATTAGGACAACTAATTTTGAACAGAACAACTTTAGTTCTTCTTTAAAATATATAAATGAGCATGCATATAATTTTTTAGCTAAGTCAAAGGTTTATCCTAATGACATTATCATGAATAAAATAGCTAACGCAGGTTCTTCTTATCTTATGCCTGATTTAAAAAGACCTGTATCACTGGCAATGAACTTATTTTTGTTGAGAGTGAAAGAAGATGTTGTAAATCCAATATATTTATATATGTACCTGAAATTAAATGAAACTTATGTTAAAAGTTTTGCTAACGGGTCTGTAACGAAAACTATTACTAAAGATGCGGTAAGAAATCTTGAAATAAAATTACCTACAAGAGAAGTACAAGATAAAATTGCAAGTATTTACTTAACTATTTCTAGAAAAATAGAAATAAATCAAAATATTAATGAAACATTGGAAAAACTCTCATACACTTTATTTAAAAGTTGGTTTGTTGATTTTGATCCTGTTATTGATAATGCTTTAGAGGTAGGCAATTCAATTCCTGATGAGTTTTTGGAACGGGCAAAACAACGTAAGGCTGTTAAGAAAAAAGAAAAAGGAGTTATTAGAACCCTATTTCCTAATGATTTTGAGTTCACCGAAAAAATGGGATGGATTCCAAAGGGGTGGAGAATTAAAAGTTTTTCTGAGCTTGCGACATTAGATACTAGCTCTATAAAACCTAATCTTAACCCAGAAAAGATATGGGAGCATTTTAGTATTCCTGCTTTTGATAGTAATAAGTCGCCAATATTTGAGCTTGGGGAAAGTATCAAAAGTAATAAATATAAAGTAGACGCTAATTCAATTTTAGTCTCAAAGCTAAACCCTGAGAATGAACGTGTTTGGTGGGTAGATATTAAAGATAAGAATTCAGCTATTTGTTCGACTGAGTTTATGCAGTTTATTCCTATAAAACCAAAGCACAGAGCATTTATTTATAGTTTGCTTCGTTCAGACTATGTTCAAACAGAAATTCTGAGTTATGTGACAGGTTCTACAGGTAGTCATCAACGTACTCAACCTAAATCAGTCGCAGTAGTAGATGTCTTAATACCTGATGAGAAGTTGGTGGTTGAGTTTTCAGAGTTAGCATATAAATGGAAATCAAAAGTATCAGACAATATTAAGCTAGATTTTACTTTAGCTAGGCTTCGAGAGGTACTCCTTCCTAAATTGATGTCAGGTGAAATAGGAATCTCAGAGGCAACTGCATTGGTGGAGAACGCATAGATGAAATTTACAGAAGATCGACTTGAACAGGCCATCATTGAGTTATTAGGTTCTGAGGGATACACACATAGTTGTGGTGAGAATATTGATCGCCAACCTGAAGATGTATTGATTAAGTCTGATCTTCGTGAGTTTCTAGCGACCCGTTATCAAGCCGAATCAATCACGAATTATGAGATTGATTCGATTATTCATAAGCTCGAATACCTTTCAGCATCTGATCTTTACGACACTAACAAAGCCATCATGAAATT
Organism: Acinetobacter sp. S4397-1; assembly: GCF_024129285.1. NCBI lineage: Bacteria > Pseudomonadati > Pseudomonadota > Gammaproteobacteria > Moraxellales > Moraxellaceae > Acinetobacter > Acinetobacter sp. S4397-1. The sequence goes on along the minus strand of NZ_JAMXXZ010000016.1, from coordinate 5,251 downwards.
TATTTCTGATGGTTTTTTATTAAAGCGTGAAGATCACACACAGAAAGATTTATACATTCAGTTGATTGACTATGATGTGATTGGTGATGAGTCTAGAGACAGCAACCATTATCGCATCGTCAGTCAAATGGAGATACAAGGCTATGAGCTACGTATTCCTGATAGCATTCTCTATATCAATGGGCTGCCATTGATAGTGTTTGAGTTTAAGAGCACTATTCGAGAAGATGCCACCTTATTTGATGCCTATAAACAACTAACAACCCGCTATAAGCGTGATATTCCAGAGCTATTTAAATATAATGCCTTATGCGTTATTAGTGACGGGGTTAACTCCAAGATGGGGTCTTTCTTCGCACCGTATGAGTTCTACTATTCTTGGCGCAAAGTCACAGGTGAAGAGAAGCTTGAAAAAGATGGTATCAATTCACTATTAACTATGATCAGTGGCTTATTCAATAAAGCACGCTTGGTCGATGTTATTCGTAATTTTATCTATATCCCTGATACATCAAGTAAAGAAGAGAAGGTCGTTTGTCGTTACCCGCAGTATTATGCTGCAACCAAGCTATATGCCAATATCAAGCAGCATATGAAATTGATTGATGATCAGGGAAGATTGGTTGATGTAGATAAATTGCGAGATGGTAAGGGTGGTACATACTTTGGTGCTACAGGCTGTGGTAAGAGCTTTACCATGCTTTTTCTTGCACGCTTATTGATGAAGGATGTCGAATTAGGTAGTCCAACAATTGTTTTAATAACTGACCGAACAGACCTAGATGATCAGCTTGCGGGCATTTTTACAAATGCTAAAACTTATGTGGGTGATGAAAACATTATTAGCGTAGAAAGTCGTGCAGATTTACGTGAACAGCTCAAAGGTCGTAAAAGTGGTGGTGTATTCCTGACAACCATTCACAAGTTTACTGAAGATTTGGAATTGTTGACTGAGCGTGCGAATATTATTTGTATCTCAGATGAAGCACATCGTAGTCAAGTGAATCTAGAGCAAAAGATTACTGTCACAGAGGATGGTGTTAAAAAGACCTATGGTTTTGCCAAATATTTGCATGACTCTTTACCTAATGCGACCTATGTTGGCTTCACAGGTACACCTATTGATGCCACCCTGGAAGTATTTGGTGCTGTAGTCGATAGCTACACCATGGTGGAATCGGTGTTTGATGAAATCACTGTGCGGATTGTTTATGAAGGTCGAGCAGCCAAAGTTTTATTGGATGGTCGCCAATTACAAGAGGTAGAAAAATACTACAAAGAAAGTGCAGAAGCTGGTGCTAATGAATACCAGATTGAAAAAAGCAAAAAGACCATGGCGAGTATGTCTACCATATTAGGTGATCCAGACCGTATAAGAGCCATAGCGGAAGACTTTGTTGAGCATTATGAAGAACGTGTTAATGAGGGCACGACTCAAAAAGCGAAGGCAATGTTTGTGTGTAGCAGTCGTGAAGCGGCTTATCAGCTATACAAAGATATCATTGAACTACGTCCCGAATGGAATGAAGTTAGAGCCTGTGAAGAAGGCTCAACCTTATCTGACAGCGAACAGAAAAAAATCTTGCCAATAGAACGGGTCAAAATGGTTATGACTCGAAATAAAGATGATGAAAAAGACCTGTGGGATAAACTTGGTACTAAGGAATACCGTAAAGAATTAGATCGTCAGTTTAAAAATGAAAAATCAAACTTTAAAATCGCAATCGTGGTAGATATGTGGTTAACAGGTTTTGATGTGCCATTTCTTGATACGATCTATATTGATAAGCCCTTACAAAAGCACAATTTGATTCAAACAATTTCAAGGGTCAACCGAAAATTTGAAGGCAAAGAAAGTGGCTTAGTAGTAGATTATGTTGGTATTAAGAAGCAGATGAATCTTGCGCTTTCGCATTACACTGGCAATCAAAAGCAGGACCTAGATGATATTCAGCAGTCCGTTGTTGTTGTGAAAGACCACTTAGCCTTACTCGATAATTTATATTATCAATTTGATTCTAAGCTTTACTATATTGGTACACCACTAGAACAGCTACAGTGTTTGAATGCCTCTGCTGACTTTGCTTTAAGAACGAAGAAGTTTGAAAAAACTTTTATGGATTTAACCAAACGTCTTAAGTCTGCTTACGATATTTGTGTAGGGAGCGCAGATTTAACAAAAGCTCATAAAGACAAGATCCATTACTACCTAGCTATACGTACCATCATTTTTAAAATCACAACAGGTGGTGCACCTGACGTTGAGCAGATGAATCAGAAAGTACGTGAATTAGTTAAAAATGCTTTGATTAGTGATGGGGTTGAGGAAATCTTTAAGTTAGGTGATAAATCAGATGGTGAGATAGATATCTTCGATGAAGACTATCTTGCTAAGTTAGAAGTCATTAAACAACCTAATACTAAACTACAACTCCTCCAACAGTTGCTCGCTAAAGCGATTGGTCAAATTAAAAAGACCAATAAAATTAAGGGTATTGATTTCACAAAAAAAATGAATGCACTTGTTGAGAAATATAATGAGCGTGATGAGCAAGATATACTTCAGGCAAAGGTAATTGAAGATTTCTCTGATGAGATTATTAAGCTGTATAACGAGCTACGTGAGGAAATGTCTTCATTTGGGAAATTGGGAATAGATTTCGAAGAAAAAGCTTTTTATGACATATTGATATCACTAGCTCATAAATATGATTTCACTTATCCAGAAGATAAATTATTAGAGCTTTCTAAAGAAGTAAAAGCAATTATTGATGATAAGGCAAAATATATTGACTGGAACAAGCGAGAAGATATTAAAGCTGAATTACAGTTTGACCTCATGGTGTTACTAGATGAGTGGGGCTATCCACCGATTGATCGACGTGAAGTTTATAAAGAGATATTTGAGCAAGCTGAAAACTTTAAGAAAAATAGGAATGTAGCACTATTTTAATCATTGATATTGAGTAAGTATTTGACTTTAATTGGTTTATTTAACTATCAGCCCAAGGTTGATTGATTGAAATAATTATTTGTTGTTTATGCAACAGAGCTGACCTAAGTGCGGTTAGTAAAATATTTGAGAGGTGATTTATGGGGTATAGCACGTTATCAATTCGAGAAGTGACTCGACAAATAGAGCAAAACAAAGTTTTTTTACCAGCCTTACAACGTAAGTTTGTATGGAAAAAAGAACAAATTGAACGCCTATTTGACTCCATTATGCGTGGTTATCCTATCGGAGCTTTTCTATTTTGGGAACTTGATGCCAAAGTTGCAAAAGACTATGTGTTCTATGAGTTTTTAAAAGACTATGATGAACGAACTCCCTACAACCGTCGTAAAGAAGGAGCTTTTAGCCATGAACAAATCATTGGCGTGTTGGATGGACAACAGCGACTAAGCTCAATGTATATTGGTTTTAATGGATTTCATAAAACTAAAAACAGTTATGCTTGGAAGTCCAACCCAAATGCTTACCCTGAAAAACGTCTATACCTTGATTTACTGAATTTACCTTATGTCATTGACTCAGGTGAAATAAAACTCAATGAAGCGGAAAACTATCCATTCAGCTTTTTGACAGAGAAAGAAAGTCAAAAGTTAGAACGTAAAATTGAGGATCAAATTAAGCCATGTTACTGGTTTAAGGTTGGAGAGTCCTTGTATTGGGATAACGATGAGGATATTGAAGCGTACTATCAGACATTAGCAGCTCAAATACAAAGCGCACACCAAGGCCAAAAAATGTTTTTGGCAGCATTTGAACAACATCAGACACAAGTTTTATTGGGTTTAAAAACATTACATGCACGACTTCATGATGCAAATCTGATTAGCTACTTTCAGGTACGTGAAAATGATTTAGAAAATATTCTCAAAATTTTTGTGCGTGTGAATAGTGGTGGAACGATACTGAGTAAAACCGATTTATTGTTTTCAACTGTAGTGGCAACTTGGTCAGACGGTCGAGATAAAATTGAAAAGCTCAATAAAGATATTAATGCAATTGGTCAACGTTTCAAATTTGGTAATGAATTCATTATGCGAGCGTGCTTGTATCTCACAGATTTAGATGTGAAATATAAAGTAAATTCCTTCAAAGCTGAAAATGTAGAAAAAATTAAAAATAGCTGGGAAAACATTCAAAAAGCAATTGATCGAGCTGTGCGTATTTTGGATGAGTTTGGATATTCAGGCGAACATTTACCTTCTCAAAATGCACTATTGCCAATCGTGTACCATTTATATAAAGGTGGTCAGGTAGATGACATCAGTAAAAAACAAATGATTAAATACTTGGTTCACGCCAATGTGAAGCAAATATTTGGTAGCTCTCAGGAGTCTGTTTTACAAGAATTGAGAAGAGCACTACGAGATAAAAATGAGCATGGTATTTATGTTTTAAAACAATCTAAATTTGATTTTGAAGTTTTAAAATCAACAAAACTGTCGGGTGGTAAATCTTTACTCGTTACTGATGACAATATTGACGATGTTTTATCAAGAGAATATGGTGCAATTACGTTCAATATCTTGGTATTACTGAATCCAGATTTTAGATTGCGTGATGTCAATTTTGCACAAGATCATATTCATCCAAAATCTAAGTTCAATAAAACTGAAATGTCTAAAGCAGGAATACCAGTAGAACTACATCAAAAAATGATTGATCTCAAGGATAGTCTGCCAAATTTACAGTTACTGAATGGTCGCTGGAACTCAGGTAAAAATGATAAGCCTTTAGAAGATTGGTTTGCAGAGCAATCTAAAGCTGACCAAGAGGCAATTCGATCAACAGGCTTATACCCAAATGATGTTTCCCTAGAATTTACAGAATTTTTAAAATTCCATGAAAAGAGAAAAGCCTTACTGAAAGAGCAACTTTATAACGTTCTTGATATTAAACCTATTATGCAAAATATAGTACCAAATGTAGAAGTTGGAGAAGCGGTATGAACAGTGATGTTGGATAATTAGAAAGAATGAGCCATAGCATGTTTGAGCTAATATAGATGAATCTGGGCGTAGTTTGGAAGAACAGATCAATAATATATTAAATTAAATTGCGATATTGTGAGTTACAAAAAGCCTGTATAGCTTGGTTATACAGGCTTTTTTAATGTGAAAAGAATCTAAGTAATCTTTTTATTAATATGCGTAAGCGTCCGCTGAACCCCACTTTTTCTAACTCATTAATACCGCGATAGTGTCCACTTAAATTTAAGTGGACACCTATTTATGGATTTAA
>NZ_JAMXXZ010000015.1:0-58755 GCF_024129285.1 Acinetobacter sp. S4397-1 | reverse complement strand
AGTGCGTGCCATTGAAAATGTAGAAATAAAAATAACTCAAAGGAGGATTTTAAGTATTTAAAACCAATTCTTCAAATGAGGACACGCCCTAAATCGAGTTTAGGCTTTTTTTAAATTAAATTGCTTTTACGCTACCACTCACATGCGGTTTCTGATTTTTACTGTTTCGAATCAGGAAGTCGGTTTCATTGACGGCTTGTGCAGTCAGGAATTCCACTTTGGAAGGCAAATACACTGGCAACTTAAACCAGACATCTGCCTCATATGCATCAGGCAATGATAAATTAGCCAAAGCTTTGGCTTTACTCCACATTCCGTGGGCAATCGCCTGTTTAAAACCAAATGCTTTTGCAGTGAGCGCATGAATATGAATCAGGTTAAAGTCCCCCGAAGTCATAGCATAACGGCGGCCAGTATTTTCAGAAACCTCCCATTCGCCATTCAGCTGATACGCGGGTGTCTTATTTTCTGCTACTTTGGCGGCAGCTTTAACACTATTCTTTTGACGGCATAAATAAGTCGTCAACGCTTCAACTACAACCTGATCACCTGCTTTCACCGTAGTAATGAAATCAAATTGCATACCTTTGTCATGCGGCTGCAATTCACCAAATTTGCAGGATAGCATGAGAGATTCATTGACCCCGATTTTACGATACTGCTTGATCTGATTACGAATATGCACCAGACCTAGAATCGGAAATGGAAATGCTTCCGAAGTCATCATGTGCATTTGCAGGCTTTGAGAAAGTACAGTCAAATAAATCGCTGGGATATAACCATTATTTTTAAAGCCACAAACTTCATTATAGATTTTCAGATGTTTCTGATCCACCTTAAATGAATCCACCACATATTCAACTTGCGGCAGAACTTTTTCAGCTTTTGGCTTTTTGAAAACCAAACCTTGAATCACTTTTGGATAAGCTAAATAAGGTTTTGGAAGTTGACTAAAATGGCGCGTATTCATACTAAACCTTTAAAATATTCTTTTCATTTATAAAGTGCTTTCTCCCTTGGGGAGGGTTAAGAGGGTTGATGATGAGTATTTCCTTTCATTTTCCCTCTTCTAAATCCTCTCCTGAGCTTTAAATTAAAGCGCAGGAGAGGACTTAAATGCTTTAAGCCCCTAACAGGCTCTGGCCACATACACGAATCACGTTGCCATTTAAACCAGAAGATGCCGTCGATGCAAACATGGCAATAGCTTCTGCCACGTCCACTGGATGGCCACCCTGACTCATGGAGTTCATACGGCGTCCTGCTTCACGAATCGCAAATGGAATTGCAGCAGTCATTTGCGTTTCAATGAAGCCTGGTGCCACGGCATTAATAGTTATACCATTTTTTAATGTCGGTGCTGTAAATTTTACCACCCCGATCACACCGGCTTTAGACGCTGCATAGTTGGTTTGACCCAGGTTACCTGCAATACCTGAAATAGAAGATACACAGATAATGCGGCCATTTGCATTCAGGCCATCATTGGAAAGCAGATAGTCATTCACACGTTCAATTGCAGACAAGTTGATATTAATCACCAGATCCCAAAGTTCAGGCTTCATATTGGCTAGTGTCTTGTCACGCGTAATGCCTGCATTATGCACAATAATATCCAGACCGCCCTGTTCTGTGGCAGCTGCCTTGATTTTCTCGCCTGCATCAGCTGCAGTAATGTCAAGTGCCAATGTAGAACCACCAATTTCCCCTGCAACACGATCCAGATCAGCTTGCTGCTGCGGAACGTCCAAACAAATGACATGTGCGCCATCACGTGCCAGTATGTGTGCAATGGCTTCACCGATACCACGGCTTGCACCTGTCACCACAGCAGTTTTCCCTGCCAGCGGCTTCGCCCAGTCCACATCGACCTTTTCAGCTTTGGATACCCGAATCACCTGACCTGATACATAAGCTGAGCGCGGAGAAATCGCAAAACGTACAGCTGATTCAAGATTATCTTCAGCACCGGTATCCACATAGATCAGGTTTGCCGCAATCCCTTTTTTAAACTCTTTACCGACTGATTTGACAAAACCTTCCAGTGCACGTTGAGCAATCGCCTGACTCACCGATGTTGCAGTTTCAGGGCTAGTGCCGATGACCAGCACTCGGCCAGAGCTTTGAATTTGACGGGCAATCGGATTAAAAAACTCATAAAGCGATTTTAATTGCTCGGAGTTTTCAATTCCTGAGGCATCAAAAATTACCACTTTAAATTTAGATTCTTTATCGCCTGAATTAAAAGCACTCAAATTCAAACCTGACTGTGCCGCTGCATGCTGAAGTTCAGAATTATTACCCGCATAACTGTTGGCATGAATATTGGCAAGGACTTGTGCAATTGAGCCGGTTAAAGGACTTTTAGGCGCCGCACCAAATAAAACCGCCCCTTTGACTACCGGGGTTGCAGATTCAAAACGCTCTAAAGAAGTTGGGGATGGCAGCCCCAAATTTTTAATGACAAATTTACCAATAGGAGATTTTGCGAAAGTTTGATACTGATCAGTCATGCTTATTATCTCTCATAAAAATTAGTTTTTTGATCGGTCTAAAGTTATCCTTTTAACATCAATATGATGCCAAACACATCTATTTCAATAGATCTACCAGATTTTGCCCAATAATACTTGAGATACCCAATAGATGACTTGACCTGAGCGCAGTCTGTAATGTCATTGCAGTCAATACAGCCTATGCTCATCTATGCTAATGTAAGCAGCATAAAGATGATCAATTTGCCTGGTAAAGCCTTATGAGCAAAACAACTCAAGAAAATCCAGCAGTCGAGAGTCCTGTAGAAAAAATTGTGTCAAAACCATCAACTCGTACTAAAGCGGCCAGCAAAAGTACGCACACAAATTCTGCTACAGAAAAAAATTCGACTAAAACCACGCGTACACGCCAGACGTCTACGCGTACTAAAAACTCGACTTCAACTAAAACCGCTTCCGTTTCAAAAACACAGCCTTCTGTTCAACAGGATAATAATATGAGCCAAAACACAGTTCGCCGCGTCGCTATTATTGGTGGTAACCGTATTCCATTTGCACGTTCTAATGGTGCTTACTTTACCGCGTCTAATACAGACATGTTTACTGCCGCACTGAATGGACTAGTTGAACGTTTTAATCTGCAAGGTCAACGTCTGGGTGAGGTCGTTGCAGGTGCAGTGCTGAAACATAGCCGTGATTTCAATATGACGCGTGAGTGTGTACTGAATACCGCACTTGCTCCTGAAACACCGGCGTATGATATACAGCAAGCTTGTGGTACCGGTTTACAGGCCGCTTTTCTGGTGGCAAACAAAATTGCTCTGGGTCAAATTGAAGTCGGTGTTGCCGGTGGTGTAGATACCACTTCTGATGCGCCAATTTCGTTTGGTGATGGCTTACGCAAAGCCCTACTTGAGCTGAACATTGCCAAAACAGCTAAAGACCGTTTAAAGGCTCTAACAAAAATTAATGTCAAAGACCTGATGGACGCACCTAAAAATGGTGAGCCACGTACCGGCCTATCTATGGGTGATCATCAGGCTATCACTACTCTGGAATGGGGCATTTCACGCGAAGCACAAGATGAACTGGCTGCCTCCTCACACCAGAAAATGGCAGCAGCTTATGGAGAAGGTTTCTTTGATGACCTGATCACGCCATTCCTAGGTCTGGAGCGTGACAATAACCTGCGTCCTGACTCATCTGTCGAAAAACTGGCAAAATTAAAGCCTGCTTTTGGTAAGGGTGATGCACGTACCATGACTGCAGGTAACTCGACTCCACTGACTGATGGTGCATCTTGTGTACTTTTAGCCTCTGAGGAATGGGCGAAAGCCAATGGTCATGAAGTCCTGGCTTACTTAACTTTCCAAGAAACAGCAGCAGTTGATTTTGTGGAGAAAAAAGAAGGCTTACTGATGGCACCTGCCTACGCAGTTCCACGTATGCTGGAACGTGCAGGCTTGAAACTTCAAGATTTCGACTATTATGAAATTCATGAAGCATTTGCATCACAAGTTCTGTCTACCCTAAAAGCTTGGGAAGATCCTACCTTCTGTAAAGAGCGCTTAGGTCTGGATGCGCCATTAGGTGCAATTGACCGTGCAAAACTGAATGTAAAAGGCTCTTCACTTGCTGCAGGCCATCCATTTGCTGCAACTGGTGGCCGTATTATTGCCACTGCTGCAAAACTGCTGAACCAAAAAGGTTCAGGTCGTGTCTTGGTGTCAATCTGTGCTGCCGGTGGTCAGGGTGTAACTGCGATTATTGAAAAATAATTCAGTACTGGCCTAATAAAAAACCGCTCAAAAGAGCGGTTTTTTTATTACAGATGAGTCAACTTAAAAACGATAACCTACCCCTAGATAGGTAATAATGGGATCTATATCAATCTTTGTGGTTGCGTGAATCAATTGCTCATCGCTGGTTTGATTAATCACGCTAATCTTGGTTTTGTTATTCAGTTTCGCATAAGAAACGGAAGCTGCTGTAAACCAGTTAGGGCTAAAGTCATAAGTAAAACCGGCGGTTACGATCGGTGCAATAGCATCGTCCGCATCAACATCCACACGCATCTCTCCAGAAGATACTTTGCCATCGAGTGCTGCACCCGCTTTATCATCCTTAATATTTTGAATCATATGACCCGCCGCCACCAGATCTGACTTAACGCCTTTATCTAATTCAATATCATTAAAATAAGCATACATCAAACCTGCTCCCACATAGGGTCTGAACTTATTCACCCCTGATTTTCCAAATTGGTACTGTACCTGTAATGCCGGGGTCCAAGCTCTTGCAGTAGCAGCTTTACTATATTTATCTAAGTCCGTAATCGGAACCGCATAATCCAAAGGCAATCCTTCTGGAAATAACAAGCCGGCTAAGCCTCCAGGTTGTGCATTACCTGTTAATGGAGCCGTAATCATGCCCTTTCCTTTAATATCAACTTTAGGGGGAATCCCTCCAATTACCTGTAAAGAAACATGATCATTAATATGATAGTTGACCATTAAACCCAAAGTGTCGACATCATCTGCTTCCAGCCCTGTTCCTTCTGCCGACCAGCTCTCCAACCCGTTTAAGGTCGCGTTACCGGCAATTGACTCTTTAATATTGCCCTGGCCATCCGTCATCATTCCATTAATCAAGCTATTTTCAAGTAAAGTCCCAAGATACTCTTGTAGATTTGCCGTATTAGCGCCATCTTGAATTGTTGCATTCGGATCAATGGCTTTTAAAAAGCCTTCTTCTGTAATTGTGCCTACTTTAGCAACCGTTCCATTTGCCACTGCAGTATTAATATTAAAAGGGTTAGCTTTTCCTTGTGGCATCACATGTAGCCAACCTGCAGAGACAGAAAAACGTTTAAAGTTTTGCTCAGCACTCGTTACTTGTGTCATCCCTAATAAAATTACAGGTGTAATTAATTTAATCAATTTCATCAACTAACTCCTTGTGTTGTTTGTTTTTTTCATCCTTAAGAAAAAATTATTATCGCTTTCATATTAAAACTTATGTAATAAGTATTGTTTTTTATACTTGTTTTATGTTTTAAAATTTTACTTTTTGTAAAAAAACCTTTTTAGACAGCAAAAAAGGCCTGTATTTATCATTACAGGCCTTTTTGAGCTTTCGCATTGAAGTTTAACGATATTCTGGCTGATAACCTAAACGGGCTTCTATCTGATCAAAGCACCATTGGAAAATAAAAGTATAGACCAAAATACACATCGTCATACTGAAATCCAGTAGAATCGCCTGCCAGAGTGACATATTCATGGCATACGCCACCATCGGAATAGTCACCAGCAGCAGACCTCCTTCAAAACCAATCGCATGTAAGATCCGTACACCGACTGTTCTTTTTAATTTTCTTTTGGCTTCAAATTTTTCAAAAAAATGATTGAAAATCATATTCCAAATCACAGAAGTCACCGCCATGGCTACACCCAAAGTACCTGTGACTTCCAGCGGAACTTCAAAAATAAAACTTAATGCTATCGCAATGATCACCAACAGGATGATTTCATAACTGAGCGCATGAACAATCCTTCTTTTGGAAATCAACATGTTTTCAATACTCTTCCAATTTACAATAGCAGGTATTCTATTTTCATAATATTGATTAATCGAGTTAGAATCTTTCAATATTATTGAAAGGTTGAAATCAATGAATATCAATCAAGAACAATTGATCATTTTTAAAACCGTCATTGAAACAGGGTCGTTTTCTGCTGCTGCAAGAAAACTGGGTAAAGTACCCTCGGCAGTGAGCATGTCTATTGCCAATTTAGAGATTGATCTCAATTTAACACTTTTTCTACGCAAAGGTCGCGAGCCTTTACCTACCGCCCAAGCACTTACACTCTATGAAAAAACCGAACAGCTGCTGATTGAAATAAATCAATGGAAACAGCAGGCGCACGCATTAAGCACAGGTTTGGAGTCAGCCTTAAATATTGTAGTAGTGTCCGAACTTCTCCATACCCGGTGGACCGATTATATTGCTTTACTTGAAGCTGAGTTTCCAAGCTTACAAATTAATGTATTCTCAGCCCCCCAAGAAGATGCCTTGAAAATGTTGATGAATCAAACTGCTCAACTCGCGCTGATGTTTGAACGTGAACAGCTCGAAAACCGTGAACAATTTGTGGAATTAAAACGAGAAACTTTAGTTCCGGTCGCCAACAAAGCCTTTGATTTAGCCCAATATCCACAGGTCAGTTTTGAACAAATCCTGCAAAGCCGCCAGATTGTTGTCGCCAGTCGGGATAAGAGCATTAAGCCGGAATTATTATATTCAAAACAATACTGGCGTACCGACAATCATCACTCGGCTTGCGCATTGATCATGCAAAATTTTGGCTGGGGTGTGCTGCCTTTAGAAATGCTCAATGAAAACCCAATCCTTAAAAAACATTTAAAAGTACTGGATCTGCTCGATTTCACGCCAAAATTTGAATATTTTGTAGATTTAGTCTGGAGCCGAGAAAATCAACTTGGCGCTGCTGCTCGTTTTTTGATTAATCACATCAGAAATCAGCGGAAAACATCAGTTTCATGACGTGTTCCGCTGTATTTTCACTTGGGTTAAAACGACTTTGTGATATAACTAATTGTACAAGTAATAACTTCAAGAATTAGATATCAATGACTCAATCTGCGTTAAACCAATTAAAAAACTTAACCACTATTGTTGCTGACAGCAGTGATTTAACTGCTATTGAAAAATTTCGTCCATTAGATGCAACAACAAATCCTTCCCTTATTACTGCTGCAGCCAATCAGGCGGAGAATAAAAGCTTAATCGAAGCTGCTTTTCAGCAGGCACAGCAGGAAGGCTATTCAGAAGATGCATTGATTGAACGAAGTATTGACATTTTAACGGTCAAGTTTGGTGTAGAAATTTTAAAGCTCATTGAAGGGCGTGTCTCGACTGAAGTCGATGCTGCCCTGTCTTATGATACTGAAGCGACCATTGCAAAAGCCAAAGAATTGCTCGAACTGTATGCGCAATATGGTATTTCTTCGGATCGCCTGCTGATTAAGATTGCTTCGACCTGGGAAGGAATCCAGGCCGCCAAGGTACTGGAACGAGAAGGTATTCACACCAACCTGACCTTGCTATTCGGCCAGCATCAGGCCCATGCCTGTGCAGATGCTAAAGTCACTCTCATTTCTCCTTTCGTGGGGCGTATTCTGGACTGGTACAAAAAGGCTGAAGCGGTGGATGCCTATCCGATTGAAAAAGATCCGGGCGTATTATCGGTTAAAAATATTTATACATTTTATAAAGCCCATAGAATTCAAACTGAAATCATGGGAGCCAGTTTCCGCAGTATTGATCAGGTGTTGGGACTCAGTGGCTGCGATTTACTGACAGTTGCACCTAATTTGCTGGCTGAGCTGGAAAATGACTTCCGTGAAGTACAGCCACAGCTTTCAGCCGCCGCAATTACTGTACAGGCTGATCTTCAGCCGATCAGCTATGCCGAATTCCAGGAGCAGCTAGAACAAGATCAAATGGCCAGTGAATTGCTGCAAGGCGGAATTCAGGGCTTTATTAAAGCACGTGAACAACTGGCTGCCTTATTACGTGAAACCTTTCTAAGCCCGACTGAAATCTAAGGAATTTTATAAATCTCTTTAAGTCGATGGGGTTATAATACTGCATCGGCTTTTTCTTTTGCGAGCTCTTCGTGTTTGGTATCACAGATCTGACAACCTATATTATCGGAACAATTTTAATTGTGATACTTCCCGGCCCGAACTCCCTGTATGTCATGTCAATTGCTTCCCGTTTTGGTATTAAAACCGGTTATATGGGAGCACTCGGTGTCTATACCGGCGATACAATCCTGATTCTGTGTACAGCCTTGGGAGCTGCCTCACTTTTACATGCCTTTCCCCTTTTGTTTATCGGCTTAAAGGTTGTTGGCGCACTGTATTTAAGCTATTTAGGTATAAAACTGATTATTTCGGCTTATAAGACCTTTTTTCCACGAAAATCGGTTCAACTCCATTCAATAGATTCAACAGCCTATAAAAGCCCGGAGGCAATTCGGCCTTTTAGAACAGCTTTGACCATCAGTATTTTAAACCCCAAAGCGATTTTGTTTTATCTGTCATTTTTTGTGCAATTCGTAGATCCGGCCTATTCTTATCCTGCACTCACCTTTATCTTGCTGGCCCTCATTTTGCAAATTATCAGCATGAGCTATTTGTCTATCCTGATTTTTTCCGGGATTAAACTGGCTACTTATTTCAATGAAAACTATAAATTGACGGCTACTGCAGTCGCGCTGGTAGGATTATTATTCTGCGGCTTTGGTTTTAAACTGGCAACTTCAACCCTCTAAAATTGTCTATATGCAATCATTTTCAAGTTTGAAATGAGATAAAAAACTCCCTCATAGATTGTGTTTATAGATGAAAAGCGTATGATTTAGGCGCATTAAAAAATTGTATTATGGACGATGTCAAAACTATTACAAGATTTCTCCCTGCCGGCCGTCATGGCGGGTTTTATGACCTGCATGATTGGCATCAGTGTCTCTGCAGTACTGGTGATTGAAGCCGCTCAAAGTCTGGGAGCAAGTCCGGCACAAATCAGCTCCTGGTTATGGGCACTTGGGATTGGGATAGGCCTTTCAGGATTTTTACTGTCCTGGAAGTATAAATACCCCATTTCAACAGCCTGGTCGACGGCAGGACTGGCCCTGATTATTGCCTCTAATGGACATTATAGTCTGGCCGAAGCGATAGGCGCCTTTTTGGTCTGCGGGCTATTGGTGGCGTGTCTCGGATTTTTTGGAGTTTTTGAGCGAATTTTCCAGTTTATTCCACAAAGCTTGACGTCTGCCATGCTAGCGGGTGTCTTGCTTAAATTCGGAATTTCAGTTTTTGGCAGCCTGCAACAATCCTGGACATTTGTACTGAGTGTACTGGCCATTTATCTTATCTCTAAAAAGCTCAGCACACGCTATAGTATTGTTATCACAGTATTTGCAGCGATCTTTCTATGTCCTTTTTTTATTGAATTTCACCCGCCCGATTTAAGCTGGGCTATCGCCCAACCGGTCTGGACCACGCCTGAGTTTAGCCTGTCTGCTATTTTGGGCTTGGCTTTACCTTTGCTGGTTATTAATCTGGCATCCCAATACCTGCCTGGCCTGGCCGTGATTAAAAGCTATGGTTATCCGCCTAAAGTGAATCCGATTCTCGGCTGGACCGGTATGACCCAGGCAATTCTGGCACCTTTTGGCTGCTTTAGTATCAATCTGGCCGCTATTAGTGCTGCCGTTAGTTTGGATGTCCAAGCACATCCAGATCCACAAAAACGCTATATTGCCGGTATGAGCGGCGGGCTTTGTTATATGCTGATGGGTCTTTTTGCAGCCACCCTGAGTAATTTGTTGATGGCTTTTCCCAGTATTCTGATCACTGTATTAGCCGGCATTGCCCTGTTTGGTACAATCGGTCATAACATTGCGCTGGCTTTTCAGGACAGTCATGAGCGTGAGGCTGCCCTAATGACTTTTTTATTCAGTGCCTCAAATATCCAGTTTTTAGGTATTGGTTCAGCATTCTGGGGACTGTTACTGGGTATCCTGGTGTATCTGTTATTCAAATCCAAACCGAAAACAGCCTGAATATTGGCTTAAGCACATTCGGCTTAAGCCAATATTCAGGTAAATTTCCTGAATCAAAAAGAGGCTAAAATCAAATAAAAATGAATCAAAACTCACAAGGAATGCTGATGTAAAAACTCAATGGTCTTGAAAAAAGTCTGCTGGCTTTCTTTCTTGGCCATAAAAAACTGATATTCATGAATCAGCCAAGCCTTGGATTCTGGATAAAAGACGGGCATCACAGGAATATTTTTGGCTTCGAGTGCGCGTACAAAGGGAATGGACTGGGTATCGGTCAAAAAGTCCTTATTTTCCCCACTAATAAAAACAGGTGGATACGTAGTCGAAAGCTGATGAATGGGGGAAATCTGTTGAAGAAATTGTGTATTCTGTTTTTGATCCCCAATATAGGCTTGTAACAGATTATCTACACCCCACTCCATGATTTTGAGTTCAGGTGCCTGATGAATAAAGCTTTCCAGATCATAAATCCCGCAATGCAGAATCAGTCCTCTAAGCTGCTCCGGCTGAATACTCGGACGAAAACCAGACTGCCGTGCAAATTCAGGATTAGTTAACAGTGCAGCATAATGGCTCGCCAAATTGGCACCCGCAGAATCTCCAGCCAGATAGAGCTGCCTTGCATCAATCTGATAGCGCTCTGCATGTGTTTTAATAAATTCGAGCGCCTGATTAATCTGATGTAATTGCGCAGGATAAACCACTTGGGGTGCAAACTGATACTGTACAGCGACCACATTATACCCTTGCGCTGCTAGCAGTTTGAAATAACCACGCGCATGCTCTTTAGAGCCAGAAATCCAGCCGCCTCCATGTATCCAGATAACGGTTGGTCGAGGGCCAAGCTCCTGAACATTTTGTGGTTGATACAAATCCAGATTTAAATTCTGCTCAGTCGCATAGACAATATTGGAGTGTACCCGCACCGTTTCAGGCGCATAACGGTCCATCAACTTTTGCTGCATGCCGGTAGTTAAATTAAAGGCGCTTGCAATAATCCGGTTATTTTGTACCGTGCTTTGACAGCCTGCCAGGCTCAATCCTTCAAGCAATGCCAGACAGATTCCTGAATACCTCAAAATAGCCCCCATAATATTTCAATCCTGACCAACAGCAGTCCCAGCAGAAGCATATAAAAATTAAATGATGAAGGCGATAGGCCTGGGCCATAAAAACTAAAATCCGAGTATTTTCCTCAATTTTATTCGCTTAAATTTCATACTGCTTATGTGAAATATATTTGTAATTAAATGAGTTTTTATGCCCTTTCAGCTTTTTGCAATTGCACCTGTTACAGCACTGTGTTATCAATAAATCAAAGCCTAAAAAACACATGACATCCGGAGAAAAACGATGGCCTATCAAAATATTTTAGTTCCAGTAGATGGCTCAGAAATTTCTTTTTCTGCTGTTCAGCATGCTGCAAAAATTGCCAAAGCTTTTGGCAGCCGACTTTACTTGATCAGCCTGATTGCAGAAGATCCTTTTACTGAGGCAGATTTTTATTATAGCTCTACAATTATGAAAGAATATTTTGCCCAGGCGCATGCCAATGCTAAAAACTCTTTAAAACAGGCGGCTGCTCTTGCAGAAGCAGAAGGTGTTGAGGCCGATACGCGCATTGTGACGGGCCTGGTGAATGCTGAACATATTGTAAATACAGCCCAAGAAGTTCAAGCTGATTTAATTGTCATGGGTTCACATGGCCGTAAAGGATTCCAGAAAATGATTCTGGGCAGTTTCGCACAGGATGTACTCGGCGCAACACAAGTACCTGTCATGGTTGTAAAAAAATAATCTGAACAATCTTCTGGTTTTTTGCGCACCTGAACAATGCGCAAAAAACTTTAAAGACTGCCCTTAAAAACTAAGTTTCTATTCCTTCAAATAAAATTTGGATCTGTCCCTCTTGTACTGCCCATAACCGTTATAACAATGATGAGGAAACACCATGCAAAATTACGATAATCTTCTGGTCGCACTCGATGAATCCTCGATTTCCTATGCCGCGGCAGAGCATGCCTTGGAAATGGCAAAGGTTTTTCATAGCAAAGTTACCTTATTAAGTGTTATTGCTGTCGATCCATTTAAAGGTGTCGATTTTTATAAAGTCGCGCCGGCAGTAACTGATTATTTTCTACAGGCAGAGCAACATGCCTTAGATCGTCTAACTGAACTAAAGGAAAGTTTTATTCGTGACGGCGTTCCAGTGATTACTAAAATTATTCATGGCATGGCGCCCTCGGAAGGTATCTTGCAGGCTTCTTTAGATTCACCGACTGACCTGATTATTATGGGTTCGCATGGTCGCAAAGGTTTGCAGAAGCTGATGCTCGGCAGTGTCGCACAAAATGTGCTAGCACAATCTGAAATTCCGGTCCTGATTGTAAAGCAGTAAATTTCTCCTATTAAAATAAAAAGCCTGTACTCGACAGGCTTTTCTTTTAACGCATTTTTTGGTTCAATTCATTCAGAAATTTTTCTGCATCCTGTTGACTGGCAAACACCTTTTTATGTTCAGCCGCCTGATGAACAGAATAAGGCGTATATTGGATAGAAATTTCAAATAGATTATTGACCGGTTTTTTACTAACCTGCAGCGCAATAATATGTTGAGTGTTTAGATAAAAACCATCTTCGATTTTCACTAACATCTTGAATCCCCCCTCATCATTTAATTGAAAGACATTTTCATAATTTCGATGCTTAGCAGAACAAGCAAGCGACGCTCTGCTGCAAACCATCTGTACACCTGTATGTGATAAATTAGGCAAAATCTGCTTTCAAATACGCCTTCCCTCCTTTTAGCAGAAATGACAAAGCCGGATCATCTGATCCGGCTTTTTTAATCATACTTTTTACACGTTCAGCATACTATTCAACGTTTCTGAAACGTTTTTAGATTTCACCACCGGCTTTAAAGCTTCGAGTTGGGCTTTGACTTCGCTACGCTGTGGTTCAATCAGCGTATACCAGCGAGATAATGCCTGCAGTAAACGTGAACCCACAATCGGGTTTTTCTCATCCAGATATTTCGCCAGACCAATATAATGCTCTACACCAAAACTCCAGCTATTGACCGGGTTGGCATTCAAGCCACCACTCACCGCACGGATACGGTTTGGTGTCTTCAGGTCATAATCCGGATGTGCAGTTAGCGCCTGAATCTCTTCTGCTGTTACTTGCGGATGAGCTGCTTGCAGCATAAACCATTGGTCGAGTGCCAGCGCCTCATTTTTAAAGCGGGTATAGAAGTCATCGAGCAGTGCTTTTGCTTGCGGTGCATCATTCCAGACCAGTACACGCAATGCCCCTAAGCGCTCAGACATATTGCGGGTATTTTGATATTGCTGCTCTGCCAGTTCAAACGCTGATTCATCTCCCTGACGTGCCATCATCATCAGTAGAATATTTTTCAGCGCACGTGTACCCATCGCCTGTGAGAAATCAGCTTGCAGATCAGGGTCAAGGCTCAGATAGATATCTTTGGCTGTCGCACCAAACGCACGTGCCAAAGTATGCAATAAGGCATCACGCTGTTCCTGAATCGTGGCCGGGCTATAATCCTGATCAATACGGCTGCCTAAATAGCCTTCAGATGGCACATCAAACAGGCGTGATGCCAGTAATGGATCTTTCTGGATAACCTCAGGCAGTGTCTTCAGCATGGTTTCGATATAAGTATCTGAAGGATGATTGTCCAGTAAAATACGTTCTAACAGGGTTTGTGCCGCCTGCCACTGGTTAAAACCATTGGTTTCATATTGCAGCAAGAACGCCAGCTCCTCATCTGAATAGTTAAATTCCAGATCCACCGGTGCAGAGAAATTACGCAGTAAAGACACCACGGGTTTACTGCTTACACCGTTAAATTCGATCGTTGCCTCATTCTGATCAAACAGGTATACCCCGTCTTTGACCGAATTTTCAAACAAGGCTTCAGAATTCAGGACCAGTTGTTCGCCGCTTGCTGCATCAAACAGGGCCAGAGCCACTGGAATTGGCACGGCTTTCAGATTCGGATATTTCGGATGCACTTTCAGGCTTTGTTTTAAGCTCAGGCGATAGGTTTGCGATGCCGCATCATAGTGTCCTTCTACGACCAGTTTTGGTGTACCTGGCTGGTTATACCAAGTCAGGAAGTTAGAAAGATCAACACCAGAACCTGCCGTTAAAGCCGCAATCCAATCCTCTACGGTAACGGCCTGACCATCATGACGGCGGAAATACTCATCTGTGCCCTGACGGAATTTTTCCTTACCCAGCAGGGTTGCCATCATGCGGTTAATTTCCGCGCCTTTTTCATACACAGTTGCGGTATAGAAGTTATTGATTTCGACAAAATGATCCGGGCGCGGCGGATGTGATAAAGGGCCTGAATCTTCCGGGAACTGATGGGCTTTAAGAACGGCCACATCATCAATCCGCTGCACAGCAGCAGACTGCAAATCTTCCGAGAAAGACTGGTCACGAAACACCGTTAAACCTTCTTTTAAACACAGCTGGAACCAGTCACGACAGGTAATCCGGTTGCCGGTCCAGTTATGGAAATATTCATGGGCAATGACAGATTGTACCCGCATGATCGCGGCATCAGTCGTATATTCCTCATCGGCCAGTACACATGAGGTATTAAAGATATTCAGACCTTTGTTTTCCATAGCGCCCATATTAAAGGCACTGGTCGCCACAATCATATAATTATCGAGGTCATATGGCAGGCCATAATGCTCTTCATCCCAACGCATAGAATGTTTAAGCGCTTCCATGGCAATCTTGCATTTTGGAATATCTTTTTCTTCAGCATAAATTTCCAGCGCCACATTTCGGCCTTCCGAAGTGACATAGGAGTCTTTCATGACGGCCAGATCACCAATCACGCAGGCAAATAAATAGCTCGGCTTCTTGGTGGGGTCTTCCCAAATGGCATAATGCCGGCCCTCGCCGGCTTCACCGGTTTCCAGCAGGTTACCATTCGCCAATAGCACAGGATATTTTTTATCTGCTTCGACACGCGTCGTAAATACTGACAATACATCCGGACGGTCAGGATAGAAACTGATCTTGCGAAAACCTTCTGGTTCATTTTGGGTAACAAACAGATCCGAACTGGCCTGATACAGACCTTCCAGCATGGTATTGGTTTCAGGATGAATTTTCACAACTGTTTCAATCACGGCCTGATCAGGCGCCTGAGTAATTACCAGTTGTTCACTGTCGAGCTGATAATCCTTTTCAGTCAACTGCTGACCATTTAACCTGATCGATTGTAGCTCCAGGTCACGGCCCAGCAAAACCAGAGGACCCTCAGTCCGACGTTGCATAACCAGTTTGCTACTCACCAGAGTATGATCCTCATAAACCTGAATATTCAGATCAATCGAATCAACCACGAAAACAGGTTTTTGATAGTCTTTTAAATAAATGGTTTGATCAGCTTCGATCACCGGATTCGCCGCAATATTCATATCCTGTCCTAATCTTTTATCGTTCTGACATATTCGATGTCAAAAGCATCTGTCAAATGATAAACACTGTGGGTGCTTTTCTTTTCCTAACTCTAATATGGGCGCTTAGGGCAGCACTTTCAATGCATTTTGTATAATCAGAGAGCAATTGTATCCCACGAAAAAGTCTCCCTGCCAAATGAGGAGAAGATTTGATATTTTTATAAGCCGATGCTTTGAAAATCAAGATAAGTGAATGCTGAGCTGAAATCTGAATCAGGGTGACATTGAAGCTCATCAAAGCTTAGCGCTTTATCTTTTCCCATTGAGCTCTTTTGTCCCAGCGCTTCCTGTTGTGTTCAGACTGCACTGATCGGCCCTGTCATCCTCTTGCCAGCTGTGTATAATCATCTTTCCTTTTTGAGTTTATATATGCCTTATGGTCTTTAATGTTCTGCAAAAACAGCTTGATGAAAGTACACAATGCCCGCTTTGCAGGGCGTCCATGTATTGGATTGAAGCGGAACAATATGATCAGGATATTAACTTTCATGAATGCAGTCATTGCCAGCATCAGCTTTATCCTGAGCAAAAGCACAACTGTTATTGTGAGCATTGTCTAGCACAGCGTAAACGGCTGCTCAAAGAAACCCGACTACAGGAAAATCATCAGCATCACAAGAAACAGGATCAACGTGAATATGAACTGACTCAGCTCAGTTTCCTGCATAAGCTGTTCTTGCTGGCTATTTTGGATGATCAGGTTCAGGAACATATTCATCATCACGAGTATATTGACTGGCAACAGATCAAATATCACATGATTAGCCCTAACTATTTGTTCCAGCAAGGGCTGATCAAAAATCTGCTGAGAGACCAGATTTTAATTCCTAAAGATATTGCTTCGGAAAACCAGCACTATTATATCAATGTCCGTCTGGACGGTTATTCTGAACCCAGCCTGTTTAGTATTGCCCAGCAACTGCGCGCCTGGTTTTATGAAAACCTGAGCAAAGGCGTACCTTTTAAAAGTTCAGATGAAGTCAAAGATGCCCTGTATACTTTACTGTATCAGGAAATTATTCAGTTTGCCCAGTTCTATTGTCGGACTTGGGGTATCCAGATTGCAGGAAACAAAAGCTTTCAAGCCTTCTGTTATCGCTTGCTGGATGTACTGGCCGTTGGGCAGATTTATTATCTGGTTCAGAATGCGCTGGAATATCTCTATAAGCAAAAAGCCCTACAACCACGTAATGAAAATTTCATCAATACCAATCTGTTAAAGAAAACCTTGCAGCAATACCGCGAACGCGCTCTCAATGAGAAATGGGAAACCTTTACCTTGCCACGTCCCACTCAGCTTCCTTTAAGCAAGATGAGCGGCATCCTGTTTTATCGTCTGCTGGGTTATGATGAAAATATCTTTTTTCAGCCGATCTGGCGCTCATGGCATAAAATCGAACCGCGGCTAAAATTTTACTCGCAAAAACGCTGTATGCACTGTGGCTCACAAGAACTGTCTGTTGACTATGATGCCAGTGACTATGTCAGCTTGTTCTGCCGTAATTGCAAGCATCAGGATCACTATTTTACGCGCTGACCGGCTTCCTCCACAGTTTTCTATTTTTAGAATTGATCATTATGAATACGTCTTCATCCCACTTAGAGCACATGCTTCTTGAGCAGATCTGTGAAGCCTGGCATCAACTTCAGCAAGAGCAGCCTCTGGTTCATATTATGACCAATGCGGTGGCCAGCAATTATGTGGCTAACGTCCTGCTCGCAGCAAATGCTTCACCGGCCATGATTGACAATCCCTATGAGGCTGAAAGTTTTATCAACATTGCAGCTGCACTTAGTCTGAATCTGGGGACACCGACCACCGAACAGGTCGAGGCCATGCAAATCGCTGCGCGTACAGCCCATAGCTTAGGCAAACCCTGGGTACTGGACCCGGTCGGTTATGGATCAGTATTACACTGGCGTTCAGCAGTCGTGGATCAGCTTATCAACGATCAGCCGACGATTCTACGCGGCAATGCTTCAGAAATTGGCAGCATGGCTGGCAAGAAGACTGAATCCAAAGGCGTAGGCAGCACCGTAGATAGTGCCGAGGTTTATTTACAAGCCGAATGTCTGCTTGAACAAACCCCATGTATCGCGATTTCAGGTGAGTCAGATTACATCATTTCCAGAGACTATCCGGTGCTTCAGGTACTTGGTGGCTCATACTTGCAACCCCGCGTGACGGCGACAGGATGTGCGCTGGGTGCCTTGATTGCCGCATATAGCGCCGTGGCGGCGCCGGTGATTGCTGCCTTGGCTGCCCATGTACATTTTTCGATTGCAGGTCAACGGGCTTTTCAAACATCCCGGCAGCTCGGGCACTTCAATGTCGCTTTTCTGGATGAAATTCATCAGCTTAATATCGATAGCATCAGCCAGCAGGCCAATTTTAAAATTTTGCACCCTTAAACCAGATTAGCCAAGAGGTTACCTGCTCTCAGGCAAGTTCATGCTGTATAGCAAGTCACTTCCTATCAAGCAATCCCTAAAACTTAATGGCCAATTCAGGCCAAATAGTTCTAAGTGGATTCTGTAAAATACTGAAATAAGGATTATCTATCTTTTAAACCCATACTCCAGTTTATCTTTCCTGATAGGACAGTCTTCTTTAAATACCTGGATATAAAAAAACCAGCTGTCATGACGACAACTGGCTGGTTTGACTTATTGATAATAGTAGCTATTTAGCAGCCTATCCAACCGGGTAATGAATACTCACCGTCTTAATCCGGTTATTTTCAACGTCAGTCACCTTGAACTGAATACCCTGATAGTTCAATTCCGTCCCTACTTCAACCGCAGTATGGGTCTTGTCCAGAATCAGACCTGCAACACTGATATAGCCTGAATCCTCCTCAATCAGATCCATCAGGCCCAGCTCAAGTTCAAGCTGATAAAGATCCAGCATGCCTGAAGCTTTCCAGTGATTCTCATCAATTTTGACCAGATCCAGCTGCTCATCAGCATCCGGAAATTCACCAGCAATTGCCTCAAAGACATCCAGCGGTGAAATCAACCCCTGTACATGTCCAAATTCATCACTGACCAGTACCAGAGAGCCTTTCGAGGCACGTAAGGTATTGATTGCATCAATCACTTTCATGCGTTCAAAAATATAGATCGGACGATGACGCTTGATTAAGGCTTTGAACTCCTCCGGCTCATCCAGAACATCTAACAGCTCTTTGGCGCGTACTACGCTCAGGACTTTATCCAGCCCACCACGGCATACAGGAAAGAGACTATGTGGCACCGACAGAATTTTTTCCCGGATTTCTTCAGGACTGTCATCCAGGTTGACCCAGGAAATCTGGTTGCGCGGTGTCATAATTGAGGCCACAGAACGCTCGGCAAGTGTTAAAACACCTCCAATCATATAGCGTTCTTCATCTGCAAAGGCTTCTTGTGCCTCATTTTTTTCAGTTCCCGCAGTCTCAATACGCCCGCCCATCAACTTGAGAATAGAGTCTGCAGTACGGTGACGTAAGGGAATTTTAGCTTCATGTTTAGCAACATTACGCTGGCTAAACTGATTGAATGCTTCAATAGCAATTGCCACGCCAATACCAGAATAGATATAACCTTTCGGAATATGGAAACCAAAACCTTCGGCAATCAAGCTGATTCCAATTAATAGCAGGAAGCTGAGACACAGAATAACCACAGTCGGATGCTGGTTCACGAAAGTAGTTAATGGCTTAGATGCAAATAGCATGACGCCCATCGCAATCACCATCGCGGCCATCATGATGTAGATGTTATCAACCATGCCGATGGCAGTAATCACCGAGTCCAGAGAGAATACAGCATCAAGAATCACAATCTGAACCACAACAGCACTAAAACTTGCGTAGGCTACATTTGTTGTAACTTTAAGCTCAGGCTTTCCTTCAACTTTTTCATGCAGTTCCCCCACAGCTTTATAGACCAGGAATAAACCACCGAAAAGTAAAATCAGATCACGTCCAGAAAATGTTAAATCAGATATTTGAATTAATGGCCGGGTCAGGGTGACCAGCCATGAAATTGCAAATAACAGCCCCAAACGCATAAACAAGGCCAGAGACAGGCCTATCACACGTGCCTTGTCTCGCTGCTCAGGAGGTAATTTTTCCGCCAGAATCGCAACAAAGACCAGGTTATCAATACCTAAAACTATTTCAAGAATAACAAGTGTTATTAAACCTACCCAAATTCCGGGATCTAATAAAAACTCCATTAGACACCCACCCCATTTGAGTCATTCAGAGAACAAGATGGAAGATGAGCACACGGCGAAGGATCCATTCAATTTTAACCTTTTTAACTTAGATTCCCACATTATGCATAAAATCAGAATTCTATGACCAATTAATTTACACAAAATTTACACGAGATTTACCAGAAATTTTCTCCTCCAGCCCCCTTTAAGCTGTTTTTTAACCGACAAATTTATTTTCTAAATAACTTATTACAAATTCTTTTAAAAGCTTTTATCTATTGAATAAAGTACCAAACTGATCGGGTGTGTTCGATAAAAGATCTTGTTAAGAACGGATTTTTCTATGCCCGTAAAAAATTATTGACTCATCAGTTCAATCTATTCAGCAAAGAAAAAAATCCGACAAAGTCATACTTCCATTCCTATTTACATGAATAACATTATTTTTTTTAAAGAATAGAGGCTTTATATACAGGCTAGAATGCTGATTTAATATATTTTTCTTATATCAAAAAGCTTGAAATTTGCACATATTATTGATTAAGATAACGTCTAATTTTTTGGGGGCTAATCAGTGAAAAATCTGATGTCGTTTGGTCTGTGATTACACTTTTAATTGATTAACCATCAGAACCGCCCTGAATTCTTGGGATTAAAGCAATTTATAAATAGTTTGGTTTTTATATTAAGAAGCTCTTAAAAAATGCCAAACAATTAACATTTTCTAAATAAAGGTTGAAACACATATAAACTTTTTCATAAAATGTTAATGCTTTAAAACAATAAATAAAAGGAACACTTTATGACTAAAAAATATGCAAAATTTCTACCTTGTGCCGACGACTTTAACCTGGAAAATTTTCCTTATTACTGGGTGACTCAAGTGCATGCGCAATATGTATTAAATGTAGACCACGCGCTGAAAAAATATGGGGTAGATAACTCGCGTCGCCGTATTCTTCTGGCTCTAAAGTCCAAACCCCATGCCAGCGTGTCCGATCTCTCTGAAATGGTGGTATCGAAAATGTCGACCACCACCAAGATCGTTTATCGACTCAAAGATGAAGGTTTAGTAGAAACTTATTCTTGTGAAGATGATGCGCGTATCACACGTGTCGTACTCACAGAAAAAGGGATGCAAATGACTCACAAGATTAACGACCTGACCAATGTGGTACTTGAACAGTCTTTTGATGGGCTTACTCCACTGCAAATTGAAAAGACCATAGAAAGCTTACGTCATATTTTTAAAAATTTGGCTCGTTAAAGTGTTGTTCTTTCTTGTCTAGTGGGCGAAATCAATAACTATAATAATGCACGATCCGTCATGAGTTGCTAGAATTTCAAGAATCAAAAAAGTTCAGTTGCAAACTGTCTTTCTTGATTCTTTCTTTTGGCACATGTGAGCATTCAAATTCTTCGACTGGAAAGCCTTCTACAAAGCTGCGTATATCAGCATGCTTCAAGCTTAACCACTCCTCCAAACGCTCATGTGGAATCACAATCACGGAGCGTTTAATATTGCCCGGCTCATGAAAGTCTTTCATCATGGGATGGTCGATTGCATCCATGGTAAGCATGGTGGCAGAGCGCACCACTTCATTCTGTATGCGTGCAATTTCATACAGCGCTGCAATAAAGGTCGCTTTGCCATCTTTACGCCTTACTCCCCAACGCTGCGGTTTATGATCAAAGTATTTTGACTCATAAAACTCTGATACTGGAATCACCCCAAATTTGCACTTTGCTGTTGCCTCGGCAAAAGTCGGTTTTTGTAATAAGGTTTCATTTCTTGCATTGTAGGTTTTCAGCCCAATTGTTTTATCTTCTGCCCATTTGGGAATTAAACCAAAATTTACTGAACGCCATTCTAAAGCCTGGCCAGAATTAAATAATAAAGGCACAGCATAATTTGGATACACTTCCTCAACATATTCAAAAGGAATTTCCGGCAATCCCAAATCATGTAATTGTTCTACAGTTAACGGCTTAAAATTGGCGCACATGGCTCACTGAACGTAATTTCTCTCTTGCTAATTATAAGCCATGTTCTGCCTAAACACCTGTAGTGATTTTATACAGCTTCGTATCATGCATTAGGTAGTGTAACCCACTGGGTACGGGTAAATTCCTCAAAAATCCAGCGTCCATTAAACCGCCCCAAGCCAGAGTTTTTCTCACCACCGAAAGGAGCATTTGGCTGGTCAGCCACCGTTATTCCATTGATATGGCTCATACCAATATCCAACTGTGCCACAAAGTCCAGACCGCGTTCCATATTCGAGGTACATACCGCACTAGACAGGCCAAAACGGGTATCATTCGCCAGTTCTAAAGCATGAGCTTCATTACGGGCTTTCAGGATCGGTAAAATAGGTCCAAAACTTTCCTCTTGTGCCAGTTCCGTTTCAGGTGCGACTTGAGTAAAAACATGTGGATAAACCAGATTCCCCTCAATTCCCCCTTCATAAACCAGCTGGGCGCCCTGTTCTTTGCCTCTTTGAATCAAGTGCTGATGTTTCTTGACTTGACTCTGGTTAATAATCGGCCCGATCAGAGTTTCAGGCAGATTAGGATCCCCGACAGGAATAGTTTTGATCCGCTCAAGCAGTTTTTCTACATATACATCATGAAGCGAAGCATCTACAATGACACGATTGGTGCTCATGCAGATTTGCCCTTGATGAATAAAGCGTCCCATTACGGTTAACTCAACCGCCAGATCCACGTCAGCATCGTCCAGAATCACCAAAGGAGCATTTCCGCCCAATTCAAGCGCTATCCGTTTTATTCTGCTACTGGCTAAAGCCTTGGCGCCTACATTTTGTCCGACTTCGGTAGAGCCAGTAAAAGAAATCATTTTAGGCACCGAATGCTCAACAAAATAATCACCAATTTCGCTGCCTGCACCCGCAATAATATTCAGTACTCCTGCAGGAACACCCGCTTCTTCAAATAATTTTCCGAGTAATGTTCCACCTGTCACTGGCGTATCACTTGCCGGTTTGAGCACCACAGTATTACCACAGGCAATTGCTGTTGCGACAGAACGCATAGATAAATGAAATGGAAAATTCCAGGGACTAATTACCCCAATGACCCCCAAAGGCTTGCGCAATACCCAGCTTTTACGTTGCGGATCCTGGCTTTGCAACTCTTCAGTCTGCAACTGATCTGGAAAACTTTGGCTTTCTTTAATAATGCCCAAAGCCGCTTCGACTTCAAGACCCGCTTTTAGACGGGTACTCCCGGATTCAACAATCAGCCAGTCAATGATTTCTTCACGGCGTAACTGAATAATTTGGTGCAATTTATGCAAAACATCCTGACGCAATTGCACTGATTTCAGCGCAGCTTCCTGAAAAGCCTTAATTGCAGCAGCATAGGCAGCCTCCACATCTGCCGTACTGGCTGCCTGTAAATTAAAAATAAGATCCTGAGTATAAGGATTAAGGTTTTGAATAATTTTTTGTGAGCGGCCTGGCTGCCATTTTCCTGCAATAAACTGCTGATCCAGAGCTGTATAATGTACCATTCTGTTACCTATTGTTTTTGATCTCTCTACTTACTTTATCAGAACAGTTTGGCTTTGCCAGTTCATTTCCTTTTGGCTAGGTTAGCGTTCTCCCATTCCGCTCAGGCATAAAAAAAGCCCCCGAAGAGGCTTTTTTAAATTAACAGGAATTAATCACCTGTATAACCTTTAAGTTTCAAACGTGCTGCGTGTAATAGCGGCTCTGTATAACCTGAAGGCTGTTCGCCTCCTTTAAAGATCAAGTCAGAAGCTGCCTGGAACGCAATATTGTTTGCAAAGTCGGCTGACATTGGCGTATACAATGGATCATTGGCATTTTGCTCATCCACAATTTTTGCCATGCGCTGCATCACATCTTCAACCTGCTCACGCGTTACGATACCGTGACGTAACCAGTTCGCTACGTGCTGGGAAGAAATACGTAAAGTTGCACGGTCTTCCATCAAGCCCACATTATTAATGTCTGGCACTTTAGAACAGCCCACACCCAGATCAACCCAACGAACCACATAACCCAAGATACCCTGACAGTTATTTTCCAGTTCTTTTAGCTTCTCTTCTTCAGACCAGTTAGTGTCAGTCGCAAGAGGTGGGGTTAACAAGTCATCGAGTGGCAATGCTTCAGTTGACAGTAATTCCTGCTGGCGGTCTGCCACATTGATTTGATGATAGTGAATTGCGTGAATTACTGCACCAGTAGGAGACGGAACCCATGCACAGCTTGCACCTGCTTCTGGATGCTCACTCTTGGTTTTGTACATGTCTAGCAGCATGTCCGGTTTTGGCCACATGCCTTTACCAATTTGTGCTTTACCACGTAAACCGGTTTGCAGACCCACCATCACGTTACGATTTTCGTACGCTGGGAACCAGATTTGACCTTTCACTTCACCCTTACGAACGAATGGACCCGCTTCCATAAAGGTATGAATTTCATCACCGGTACGGTCCATGAAACCTGTATTAATGAAGATCGTGCGATCTTTAGCTTGCGCAATACAGTTTTTCAGGTTGACAGATGTACGACGCTCTTCATCCATAATACCGATTTTCAGGGTTTTTGCAGGAAGACCGAGTGCCTGTTCAGCGCGCTCAAACAGCTCAACCGCAAATGCAACCTCTTCAGGACCATGCATTTTTGGCTTCACAATGTACATAGAACCTTTACGTGAGTTCTTGATCGTGTTTTCACCTTTGATGTCTGCAAAAGACAGCAATGGCGTAATTAACGCATCCATGATGCCTTCGTAAATTTCAGCGCCATCGACCAGGATCGCCGGGTTAGTCATTAGATGACCTACGTTACGAAGTAACATTAATGAACGGCCATGAAGCTTGGTCTCGCCGCCTTCCAGGTTTTTGAATGTACGGTCAGCATTCAGTTTACGAGTAATGGTCTTGCCATTTTTCTCGATAGACTCTTCCAGCGTACCTTTCATCAGGCCTAACCAGTTACGGTAGCCTTCAACTTTCTCTTCTGCATCTACGGCCGCGATAGAATCTTCTAAATCCTGAATAGTCGTTACCGCAGCTTCAAGAACGATGTCTTTTACGCCGGCTGCATCTGCCTGACCAATCTGGCTATCTGCATCAATCTGGATAATTGCGTGCAGGCCATTATTTTTTAATACGATTTCAGATGGTGACGCTGCTTCGCCATTAAAGCCAACAAATTGTGCTGCATTTGCAAGAGTGGTCGTTGAACCATCTTTTAAACTAACAACCAGCTTGTCGCCCTCAACCGCATATTGCGTAGCCTCTGCATGTGAGCCTTGCGCCAGCGGGAAAGTTTCATTCAGGAAGTTTTTCGCGAATGTAATAACCTTCTCACCACGTTTAGGGTTATAGCCTTTACCTTTTTCAGCTCCATCTTCTTCAGAGATGACGTCGAAGCCATAGAGTGCATCATATAATGAACCCCAGCGCGCATTGGCTGCGTTCAGGCAGTAACGTGCATTACGTACTGGAACCACCAGCTGCGGGCCTGCCAGTACTGCAATCTCTTCGTCTACGTTCTCAGTGCTGATGCGGAAATCTTCTACTTCTGGTAGCAAGTAGCCAATTTCAGTCAAGAAAGCTTTGTAAGCTTGTAATTCAAATGTGTTATTGCGATGCCATTCATCAATTTTAGCCTGAATCTCATCACGCTTAGCCAAAAGTGCTTTGTTTTTAGGGCTAAGATCAACAACGACTTGTTCAAAGTTTTTCCAGTAGGTTTCACTGTCCAAACCAGAACCTGGTAGTGCTTCATTTTCGATAAAATCGTAAAGTTCTTTAGCAATCGCTAACTTGCCTTTTTGAATACGTGCAGTCATTGTCTTTCCTGATATTGCTACTTTTTATACAAGAGATTCTAGTATACCGATTAAAATCTAGCTGAATAGTATTATCACATTGCTAAATACCGAGCATTTTTCCAATATGAATACCCTCATCATATTCATATAAGATCGTATTTAATTCGTGGATCTATCATTCTGCTAAATACCCTAATGACAGTGTATAAAGTTTTTGAAATGGAGACATTAGACTTAAGTTCAGATTTTTGAATAAAAGTTGTCCGTTCTTTTTATACAAGGTCATATTTAGATCAAGATTAAGCCATGTTTAATCGCGGTTGTCGACTCTTTCAGATTTTATGCTGATAAAAAAAGTGCCGGTTGAAGACCAGCACTTTTGACTTTTATTCAGGCTCACTTGAGGCAATTTTTTCAATCTGGCGATGCTCTGAGCACAGATATTCATCCGACTGCATCTCTAGCAGACGTGAACGGGTCCGTTCAATTTCAAAGGCCAGCTTCTCACCTTGGTAAATATCAATGATATTATCCTCCGAGGTGAGCAGCAATTTGACTCCACGGTCATAAAATTCATCGACCAGATAAATAAAACGGCGGGTTCCGTCGTTCAGGAAATCGGTTAAATGCGGCACATTACTGACCAGCACAGTATTATAAATATTGGAGATTTCAATAAAGTCAGCAGGACTGCGCGGTTTTAGACACAACTCTGAAAATTCACACCATAATACGTCTTCAGTATGTGCCACTGTTTCTACGATACGATTATTGATAATAATCGGTTCCTGAGATTGAACCTGGGTCTGGGTCAAGGCCTTAAAGCGTTGAGCCATCCAGTTTTTATTTTCATGCGTTAATGGATATTTAAACAGCTGTGCCTGCTTTAGCACACGCAGACGGTAATCCACGCCTGCATCGACATTTAGAATCACACAATTTTTCTTGACCAATTCAATCGTAGGCAAAAAGCGATCACGGTGAATACCGTTTTTATATAGACCATCCGGTGCAATATTGGAAGTTGCCACCAAGGTAATCCCACGCTCAAAGAGTTTCTGAAACAAATCGCTCAGAATCATGGCATCCGTAACGTTGGATACAAAAAACTCATCAAAACAGATAATGACCGCTTCTTTATAAATTTGATCGGCCACGGAATCTAATGGATTACGCTGGCCCGATAATTTGTTTAATTCACGATGTACATATTGCATGAAATGATGAAAGTGCATGCGGGTTTTGCGGCGAAATGGAATCGACTCATAAAACTGATCCATCAACCAGGTTTTTCCACGTCCGACACCGCCCCACATATATACCCCTTTGGGCGCAGTTTGGCGACGAAAACGGCGGAAGGCTTTTTTAGACGCCTTAAAACGCTGTATCAATTCCAGCCAGACACGGTTCAATTCATGTACTGCCATGGCCTGTGCATCATCCGGCATAAACTGCCCTGAAGATAAAGCCTGCGCATAACGTTCTGCAGGAGAAATCGGATTAAAAGCGGTACTGTGCTGAGAATTAAAATCGGACATAAAATTTCGTACTATTTAGGATCAATTTAATTATAGCGAAGTTCAATGATCACGCTATAACACTTTGGCATAAACAAACTTAGGCTATTTTACATATTGTCGCGGACTTTGCCCAAACCAACGCTTAAACGCATGATTAAAAGCCGCCGGCTCAGAATAGCCCAAGAGCTCTGCAATCATTTCAATGGAATACTGTTTATACTCAATCAACCGCAAAGCTTTGTATTTAATAATCTCTTCTCGAATCTGCTTATAACTGGTCCCCACTTGCTGTAACTGATGGCGCAAGGTGCGCTCCGGAATACTCAGGGCTTGTGCAGTTTCTGCCATTGTCGGCATCATCCCGTTTTGCAACTCCAGATAATCTTGTACCCGCTGTACCACAGTCGGTGTATTTTCATCTTCATGCAAACGCTGCACTTCGGCCAGACATTTAGCTTCATAGAGTGCAAAAGTCACTGCATCCTCTGAAGG
This sequence comes from Acinetobacter sp. S4397-1, assembly GCF_024129285.1. NCBI lineage: Bacteria > Pseudomonadati > Pseudomonadota > Gammaproteobacteria > Moraxellales > Moraxellaceae > Acinetobacter > Acinetobacter sp. S4397-1. The sequence goes on along the minus strand of NZ_JAMXXZ010000015.1, from coordinate 31,047 downwards.
AATCCTGATATCCAATACCGCTTCATCAAACCAGAATGCAGCACTTGTACTCGAATACTGAAGCTGCGGACCATAATAGTCACGGTACATTTTCTGGATATCAGGATCTTCCGGCTGGGCAAATGGCAGCTCGACCTTTAGATCAGGCCTGGCCAATCCCATCATTCTGTAAATATCCTGAATAAACTTATAAGTTCCTGAAATTTCACATTGGGCACGAAGTTGACCCAGGGGGGTCAGTAAATCTTCAGGCTGATAACACAACGCCACCGCATGCGCTGAACGCTTCAGGCTTAAATGTCCTGTCAGATGTGTCAAACCCTGATATTCAATGCCTTTTTTAAGCACCGTAGCGATATTATCACTGGTCACCAGCAACATCAGCAAAGGTCCATAGCCAGCAAGTGCATAATGTTGTCCAATTTCCAGGCCTGCCTCTGCTGCAACAGATTCACCAATCACCCTGAACACATCTTTTTCAAGCTCAGGATGAATCACAGCTGCAGGATCAAGAGCATCTGCATGTATACCAATACCCTGCAAACGCTCATCCACATCTACGCCTGCCTTGCGCATTCCCTGAATTATATACAGTAAACCCAGAATTGATCTTTTCATAAGTTTTTCAAATTCAGAACGTCTTTTATTTTTTACTATATTAAGGCACAGTTGCAAATTGCCGAATATATCAATATTAATGTCATCGGCATCATGTTATCGCGCTAGAAACTCTATTATGCTGGGTTAAAAAATGTATATCAGGAATATAAAAATATGCGAGATGCATCATCTACACAGAATATTCAAAAAACCACAATAGCAATTATAGGGGCTGGATTTGGTGGCCTTGGCATGGCCATACGCCTGCTCCAGTCAGGAATCAGAGACTTTATCATTCTTGAAAAAGCAGATGATGTCGGTGGAACATGGCGTGAAAACCAGTATCCCGGTGCAGCATGTGATGTACAGTCGCATCTGTATTCCCTGTCCTTTGCCCCGAAGACCGATTGGAGCAAACGTTATGCCGAAGCTCCTGAAATTTTTGCCTATATTCAGGATCTGGCTCAAAACTATAACCTGAAAAACTACTGTCAGCTTAACAGTGAGGTAAAATCGGCAAGCTATCAGGAAAATGACTGCGAATGGCATCTAGAACTAAACAATAATCGTAAAGTGATTGCTCAGTTCATGGTCTTGGCTTCGGGTCCCTTGCATGTACCTCAAATTCCTCATATCAAAGGCATTGAAAAATTTAAGGGTAAAGTATTCCACTCCTCCCACTGGGATCACGAATACAATCTGACTGACAAAAATGTTGCCTCAATTGGCACCGGTGGCAGTGCTATTCAGTACATTCCAAAAATTGCAGTTGAAGTCAAAAACCTGTATGTATTCCAGCGTACCGCAGCCTGGGTAATTCCACGTGATGAGCGGGTCTATCCTGCTCTGGATAAAAAACTGTTCAGCCGCTTTGACTGGTTCCGAAAAATTCACCGTGCGCGGCTTTACTGGTCGAATGAATCGCGGGTTGTACCTATTGTTCAACCACAGATCATGAAATATGGACAGAAACTGGCTGAAGCGTTTATCCGTTATCAGGTCAAGAATAAGGCCACTGCAAAAAAGCTGACCCCTGACTATATTATGGGATGTAAGCGCATCTTGATTTCCAACACCTACTTCCCGACCTTCAACCGTCCAAATGTTGAACTGATTACTGAAGGCATTCAGGAGGTTAGGGAAAATAGTATTATTACCCAAGATGGGAAAGAACGTCCTATCGACTGCCTGATTTATGGAACCGGCTTTATTACTGATCCCAGAATCTATCTAAACTCCTTTGCATGTTATGGTCAAAATGGTCTTGAACTGAAAGATGTCTGGAAAACGGGAGCGGAAAGTTATTACGGCATCTGCACCAAAGGTTTCCCGAACCTGTTCCAATTGCTGGGTCCCAATACCATACTTGCGCACAACTCGGTTATTTTTATGATCGAATCCCAGATAAATTATATTCTACAGCTGATTCAGCTGGTAAAACGGACACAATGCGAAGCCATCGTAGTAAAAGACGATACTCAGGAACAGTTTAACCACGATATTCAGGAACAGCTAAAAGGTACAGTATGGCAATCGGGCTGCGTCAGCTGGTATCAGCAGGATGGTGGTAAAAACTTTGCCCTCTGGCCAACCTATACCTGGAAATACTGGTTACAGACCCGCAAACCAAATCCGGCAGCTTACAGATTGCTGAATAAATCTTCAGGAAACCGTGCAGCTTAAACATGATTTGGTCATAATAGGCAGGTATTCCATTACCTGCCTATTTGTATGCAATCTTTGTGGCTTATTTTTCAGTTACTGTTTTGTCTGTTTTTCGGCTTTGTTCTGGCAAAAAGAATTCCGGAGTGGCTGGAAAAATTCGCTTTTAAAATATTGCCTTATTTTACCTATATTCTATTGATTGCGATTGCAATTGAGTTTTCTCAGACGCTGCACAGCATTACCAGCCCATCGCTAATTCTCTCTAGTTCCCTCAGTATTGCGCTTGCAACTTCTTTAGGCGCTTTTATCTGCTGCTATGCGCTCTATAAAGCTATAGGTGTTACGCCCTTGCAGGGAAAGGTGTCTGCTGAATTATTGCTAAGCTCCCTGATCAATATCAGCTATGCCTTCATTGCACTTGGTTTGGGTTATGCAATTGCTGAATTTTCCAGCCACCATGATTACAGCTTGCATATCAGTACCTGGCATTTATTACTGGTCTATATGCTGCTAATCGGGCTTGACTTAGCCTATTCTCCCCTGGATAAATCCTGGCTGAACTGGCGCATCATGCTGGTTCCTGTGGGCTGTATTGTAGGCTCATTATTGGGGGTGGTCTTATATTCGTTCTGGAACTCGCACATCGCCTTAAAAGACCTGATCATGCTCTCACAAGGATATGGTTTCTATTCAATGTCCGGTGTGGTCGTAACCGAACTCAAAAATGCAGAGCTTGGCAGTATCGCACTGATGAATGACCTGTTCCGGGAGATTTTTGCCATTCTGTTTATGTACATGATCGGATGGCGCTATCCACGTTCTGCAATTTCATCTGCCGGCGCAACCGCGATGGATGTCACTTTACCCATGGTGAAACAGGCATGTGGCAATGACTTTATTCCTCATGCGATGGTTAGCGGTTTTGTGTTATCGGTATTGGCACCGATTTTAGTCAGTGTATTGGCGGCAATCTAAACCGGGTTTTAAACTCTGACTCATCACCATTTGCGAAAATCTCGCCTTGTTTTAAAGAAAGACTAGAAAATTGCAAACCTAATCATTATTTCTTAGCGTCTATTTTCTTTATCCATAAAAAAAGCCTTCCAGTTGAAAGGCTTTTTTATGCTGCAAGACTTACAAAGTCAGCAAAATATCTTTTAACATCTGACGAGGATTTTCCGATTTCGTAATCGGACGGCCAATCACTAAATGCGTAGCACCATCTAGCATCGCCTGCTTTGGTGTCAAAATACGCTTTTGGTCATCGGCACTTGAGCCTTCTGGACGAATACCCGGGGTGACCAACGCAAACTCTGCACCTAAATTTTCACGCAGCATTTTTGCTTCTTGAGCTGAACATACCACCCCATCCAGACCGCTCTCTTTAGTCAATTTCGCAAGACGCTTAACCTGCTCAAAAGGCTCAATATCAAGCCCCAAATCCGCCAGATCTTCACGCCCCATTGAGGTTAATACTGTTACTGCAATCAGCTGGGTATTATAATTCCCGGCTTTTAAACGCTCGACACAGGTTTCCATCATTTTACGTCCACCCGAAGCGTGAACATTCACCATCCATACACCCATATCCGCAGCAGCACATACCGCTTGTGCAGTTGTGTTTGGAATATCGTGAAATTTTAAATCTAAAAATACTTCAAAACCTTCACCATGTAAGGCTTTAACAATAGAGGAGCCCTCATGGGTAAATAGTTCTTTACCGACTTTTACACGGCATAATTGAGGGTCTAATTGTCCGGCAATGGTCATTGCGTCATAATGACTTTTCGCATCTAAGGCAACAATAATACTCATGAGGAGACCCTTCAAACTGACAAAATTAAGGCATTATACGGATTAAGCCAAAAACGACCAAGAATATTTTTAAAATCAATTTAAAATTCAAACCAAGCTTTTTATTTTTATAGTCTTTAATAGTGTAAAGCCTAATAAAAAACGCCTTTGAGCTGAGCTTAAAGGCGCTGAAATTAATATATTTGCATATTCAGTCAAGACCTCTGACTGCATACACTAATTTAAAGGGGTGTAGATGGTCGATCATTAGGGTTAATATCTAATACTGTTTTTTCATGGCGGCTCTGGGCAGCAGCCTCAGCAGCCATCATTTTCGCAGTATTTAACTGTTCTTTACGCAGATGATCAATATCTTTATGGAGTCGTTTAATTTCCCAACTGGTTTGAAATACACGGAATACTTGCACGCCCAATAATAAGCCAACAACGATCCCTAAAGATAAAGTAAGTAACAGTAATAGCCCCAGACGCATGGCTGGAACCTGAGTGAAAAGCAGGTCTACTGATAACTCGGTGCCATTTTGTAAAACAAGAGCCAATGAATAACCAAAAAGTACCAGTAAAAGAACAACCAGAATGTAACGCATAGCTACCCCGTAAATATTATGGCTTCATTGCCGATTCGTTTACTGCGTCACGTAAGGCTTTACCAGGCTTGAAATGTGGAACAGCTTTTGCTGCCACTTCTACTGACTTACCTGTTTTTGGGTTACGACCCACACGAGGCTCACGATGATGCAGTGCGAAGCTACCAAATCCGCGGATTTCAATACGGTTGTCGGCTGATAAAGCCTCAATCATTTGATCAATCATGATTTTAACCGCTTCTTCCACCAATGGCTCAGCCAAATGTGGATTTTTCAATGCAATACGCTCTATTAAGTCAGACTTATTAAGTGCTTCAGTAGTCATCTGCGACCTCTTTAATTATCAAGCTACTTGGGATCTATTCCCAGATAATAACCTGTTTAAATACAAAACGGTAGCGCAATAATTAAATACTACGCTACCGTTTACAGTATTTGTATAGAAAGTATCAGTTAACTTACATTAACAATACATTCCATCATCTACTATTAATTGTTCATTTGCGCCTTAATCAAGTCACCAATAGTCTTAGGACCATTGTCTTGAGCTACAGCAGTAGTTTTCAGGTTAGCAACTGCTTCTTTCTCTTCAGCTTCATCTTTCGCTTTGATAGACAAGTTGATAGAGCGAGATTTACGATCTACGTTGATAATCTTAGCTTCAACTTCTTGACCAACTTCTAAGAATTTAGTCGCATCTTCAACGCGGTCGCGATTGATTTCAGATGCTTTAAGAGTTGCTTCAACTTCGTCAGCTAACTTAACAGTAGCGCCTTTAGCGTCAACTACAGTTACAGTACCTTTAACCAGCGCACCGCGTTCGTTAGCCGCCAAGAAATCGTTGAATGGATCGCTGTTCAACTGCTTGATACCAAGGCTGATACGGTTGCCTTCAGCATCTACAGACAGGATAACCGCTTCAACAGTGTCACCTTTCTTGTAGCGACGGATAGCTTCTTCGCCTTGCTCGTTCCAAGAGATGTCAGACAAGTGAACCAGGCCATCGATACCGCCTGGTAAACCGATGAAGATACCGAAGTCAGTGATTGACTTGATCGTACCTGAAACTTTTTCACCTTTATCGTGGTTCTTAGCAAACTCTTCCCATGGGTTAGCACGAGTTTGTTTGATACCAAGAGAGATACGACGACGCTCTTCATCAACTTCAAGAACCATAACATCAACTTCGTCACCGATCTGAACAACTTTAGATGGGTGGATGTTTTTGTTTGTGTGGTCCATTTCTGAAACGTGTACTAAGCCTTCAACGCCTTCAGCGATTTCGGCGAAGCAACCATAGTCAGTTAAGTTAGTTACACGAGCTTTAACGATAGAACCTTTAGGGTAACGGCTCATGATCGCTAACCATGGATCTTCGCCTAATTGTTTAAGGCCTAAAGATACGCGGTTACGCTCACGGTCGAACTTAAGTACTTTAACAGTAACTTCTTGACCTACTTCAACAACTTCTGATGGGTGCTTGATACGTTTCCAAGCCATGTCAGTGATGTGAAGAAGACCGTCAATACCGCCAAGGTCAACGAACGCACCATAGTCAGTAAGGTTCTTGATTGTACCAGTAACTGTTTGACCTTCTTCAAGCTGAGCAAGAAGTGCTTCACGGTCAGCTGAAGATTCAGCTTCCATAACCGCACGACGTGAAACAACAACGTTGTTACGTTTAGCATCAAGCTTGATAACCTTGAACTCTAACTCTTTACCTTCAAGGTGAGTCGTGTCACGGATAGGACGAGTGTCTACAAGTGAACCTGGTAAGAACGCACGTACTGGACCGATGTCAACAGTGAAACCACCTTTAACTTTACCAGAGATAACACCAGTAACGATTTCGCCGTCTTCAAAGATTTTTTCAAGTTTAGTCCAAGTTTCAGCGCGTTTAGCTTTTTCGCGTGAAAGAACTGTTTGACCCATACCGTTGTCAAGTGCTTCAACAACTACGTCAACTGTGTCGCCTACTTGAACTTCAAGTTCGCGTTGTTCATTTAAGAACTCCGCACGGTCAACAACACCTTCAGATTTAAGACCAGTGTCAACAGTTACCCAGTCAGAGTCGATGCTTACTACAACGCCCTGGATGACAGCGCCCTTTTCAACGTTGAGGTTTAATTCACTTTCTTCAAAGAGGGCTGCAAAAGATTCGGTCATGATATTTCCGATAAAGTCAGCGGTCTTGGATCAGACAAGGCCGGTTTAATTAAGCATCTACATAGTCCTTATAAAACTGATCAAGCTATGCATTTGCTGAAAAAATAGGTTATTTGGCTAAGCGCTGATTGACATAAGTGGTCATCAGCCGGAATACTTCATCGATATTCAGATCAGAACTATCGATAATGTACGCATCATCAGCAGGCTTGAGCGGAGCAACTGTACGCTCCATATCTCGTTTATCCCGCGCCTGAATATTAGCTAAAATGTCGTTTATTTTAACATCCAGCCCCATTCCCTGCAACTGCTTTAGGCGCCTTTGCGCACGTGATTCGGCCGATGCCGTCAAATAAATTTTGGCTTGTGCCTGAGGAAAAATCGCAGTCGCCATATCTCGACCATCGGCCACCAGGCCGGGCGCCTGTGCAAAAGCATGTTGACGCGCCACCAACGCTGCTCTAAGTTCAGGAATTGCGGCTACTTTTGAGGCAAACTCCCCCACCCGTTCAGTACGGATCGTTTGAGAAACATCTTCGCCCTCTAAAAGTACCTGAGTCCCGGCAATACTGCTGACAAACTGTATATCTAAATTTGTTGCAGATTGTATGCACTCTGCGAGCCGCTTATCCATTTCCTCCAGCAAGCCATGTTGATGCAATGACAGCCCTAAAAGACGATATAAGGCACCTGAATCCAATAGATGAAACTGATAATGGTCTGCCAGTTTCGCAGCCAAGGTGCCTTTACCAGATCCACTTGGACCATCAATAGTAATAATTTGAACTGTCATTACGTTTCCGTTGTTGTTTAAACAGATTTTGCAAGTTTTGCGAGTCCTAGTTTAATCCCAGTTTTTAACTGTGCAAGGATCAATTTACTGGTCAAAGGAACACGCGTCTGCAATTCGATAGTATAAGTCACCAAGGTTTTATCCGCCTCTTTTTCCTCAAACTCAATAATACCCAAATGATGCTTGATCAGAGGATTTTTAACAATTTTATATTCAATTCGCTGATTTTCTTCGAGTAAAGTAATCTGTTCCTTTAACGGTTTGACTGGACCGATTCCCATGCTCCGCACTGAACCCACTCCATCGGGACGTTCAGCATCAGCAGAATCCTTAATACGCTCGACCTGTAATGGCGCAAAGGCAATATTATAAGTTGCATGTTTGGACAGCAGATCAAAAATCTGAGCAACAGATGCGGGAAATTCTTTTTTGACTTGAATAGAGTTCATTATTTTTCCTGTGTATGACTTGTTTTAAGGTGAGAAAATTCTAGCGGATAATATTCATTTATTTTTGGGTATTGCGTAACTTTTCTTGTCGCTTGAGCTCACGCTTCTGTTCGCGGCGCTGCTTAAAAAAAATGCTCAGCTGTTCGGAGCATTGCTGCTGCATACAGCCTGCTTCAAAGGAAAAGACATGGTTATAATACCCAGTTTCAAAAAGCTTGCGGGCGCTAACCAAAGAACCAGCTTTCGGCTCGGTCGTTCCGAACACCACCCGAGATACGCGTGCATGTACCAATGCTCCTACACACATGGTGCAAGGCTCCAAGGTTACATAGAGTACAGCATCATCGGGCAGGCGATAATTTTGCAGATTATGGCAGGCTTCACGTAACGCCACGATTTCGGCATGGGCTGTAGGGTCGTTCAGGGAGATAGGCGCATTGAATCCACGTCCAATTACCTGCTGTTGACTTACAATCACTGCACCCACAGGAATTTCCCCCTGTTCGGCAGCCAATGCAGCCTGCTCATAGGCAAGCTGCATCCAGTCTTCATCTTTATAGTGTGTTTCAGACATTCAGCTTCAGATCACACCATAATGCTTGAGCAATTCATTCCAGCTTTCAATCGTCGTGACAGGAGGGTTGGCTGAAAGAATTCCTTTCAGACTTAAATCGCTTCCTTGGCTCCATTCTGGTGACAGATCTTTATCGACCAGGCGGGCACGCACCCCCTCGACAAAGTCCGCATGACGAATTTTCCAGTCGGAAATCTGGGTTTCCAGTTCAAATACTTCATTCCAGGAATGAACCTGCTTCCCCCATTGCCACAATAACCAGGTCAATGCGGCCGTAGTCGGTGAACCTTTTTGCAGATTTTCACTGGCCTGACGCAACCAGTCACTACGCGCATCACTTAAACCGATAATCGACTCATAGTCATGCTCAAAGTTCAGCCCACGGCAAACACTTTGAATGACATCGAGTGAGTTTTGTAATGGTCCTGGGCCTACCGGACGATGCATGCTGTTCAGCGTATCATCAATTGCTCGAAAATCGCCTGCCGGATAATGATCCCAGTCAATATTCACCACCCTGTTCAGAACAGTGTCACGTGCAGCATCACAGATATGCGTTGCCCAGCCAATTCCATAAGCACCTGCAGCTGTCATAATCGAGCCGGTCAAACCAGTAAACAGGCCAATCGCGCCACGATCCGCCAGGAAGCGTGTTGCACCAACATCCGGATACAGACCAATATTAATTTCTGGCATCGCCAGACGGGAGTACGGTGTTACCAAGCGGAATGGCGCGGCCATAAACAGGCCCAGGCCACCGCCCATAACATAGCCTTCACCCCATACCAATATGGGTTTTGCATAGTTATGCAATAGCAGATCCAGCGCATATTCTTGTTCAAAAAATTTATTGGCTGTCGCCACTTCATCATTGATGACCAATTGACGTAGCTTGCGCACATCTCCACCCGCACAAAATGCTTTGGGCGTAGTAGAATCCAGCCAGATTGCTTTTACATTTTCATCCGTATAAAAATCCTGAAAAACTTCAAGCAATGCCGTCACAATCGATTCATCGAGAGCATGTAAGGATTTCGGACGATTCAAGCGAACAATGCGCCACCCGTTGTGCGCTTCTTCAACAATCAAATCCGGATGATAAGATTTATTTACAGGAGAGTAAGTCATGCGTCCAGCTGCCAATCTATAGGCTCAATGCCATGTTGTTTAAGATAATTATTTGTTTTTGAAAACACTTTGCAACCAAAGAAACCACCCCGGTTTGCAGCTAAAGGCGAAGGATGAGCAGCCTTTAATACGAGATGTTTATTCTGGTCAATGCGCTGTCCTTTACGCTGTGCGTATGCGCCCCAAAGGATAAAGACAATATGTTCGCGCTGTTCATTTAAGATGTCAATCACGTGATCGGTAAACTCTTCCCACCCACGTTTTTGATGCGAAGTCGGCTGACTGGCTTCTACCGTCAGGACAGCATTGAGCAATAGCACCCCTTGCTCTGCCCAGTGGGTTAAATCGCCATGCTTAGGACTTTCCACCCCCAGATCATTGTGCAATTCATGAAAGATATTACGTAAAGAAGGCGGTACTGGCACGCCCTTCTGCACCGAAAAACTTAAGCCATGTGCCTGATTCGGACCATGATAAGGGTCCTGCCCTAAAATCACTACTTTAACCCGATCCAGCGGAGTGGTATTTAAGGCATTAAAAATCAGATGATTCGGTGGATAAATAATTTTATCTGCTTTTTTCTCTTCAATTAAAAACGCTTTTAACGCATCCATTTTGGAACCGAGCAAAAAATCACTCAAAGCGTATTTCCAGCTTTCATCTAACTGAACTTTACTCAGTTTAGCCATTTGCTGTTCATTTAAAGACATTCTTCAATCCTAAATCTATGTCAGTATGCGTCAGTCCTGCGCTTTTAGCGTTTGACCTGTAAATCCACAGTCGGGTTGTGAAAGGCGATCCCCTGTTTCAGTTTATTATACATCTGCGGCTCAGTCCATTCGGACTGTACCTGCTCTGAAAACTCAATCTGATCTAGAGTCAATAACCCCATCTGCTCATTTTCAATATCTTCCAGGAAGCTTTGTGCATAGCCAGTATCCGTTTCATGTACGATTACTGAATATACTTCGACATCCCCTTCACCATTCTGGGTGACGGTCGAGGCCAGCACTTGCTGTGCCAGAAAGAAGAAAATACGGGAAAACTGTTCCGCAGAGGGCGATACAGGCAAAGAGATCCAACGTGCACTAAACTTCTTGCAAGCCTGAATATACTCCGGATCATCCTGCTGCCAGAAACAAATGGCATGATCAAAAGAATCATAAAGGTCTTTAATTACACCTTTGAGCAAACCAAAATCATAGACCATCTGACCATGATCCAATTTCGACGCTTTTAGCAGTAACTCGACTTTATAACTATGACCATGAATCGAACGCTTGCAGCGGTCCGATGTGCAGTTACGCACAATATGAGCATTTTCAAATTTAAATAACTTACGAATTAACATATGCCCTAATATCGTCAAAAAATAGGTGAATATCTTTGGATTATAGACCAAAAGTGGATAAAGAAGGATTAATTTTGCTGTTCAGGCTGATGGGAAAAAAGGATCATGTAGATGAACAATGACTTGGGCACTTTTAACCTGTCAAATTAAAACGGCGCCATGCTGCGATATGCGATATGAACCTGCTGTTCCTGACGCACTAAATCGCTGCTGAACTGGCGCTTGCGTTCACTCAGCATCACTTCAATCCGGGCCTTGAAATAATGAGATTGTATGCCTAATAAATTACTGACCAGATTACGCTTATCTGCACTGACCTGACTAAAAGGTTCAATGGCCCAAAGCTCCGACACACTGGAAAAATGCTCCAGATTTGCCTGACGTTTTTCCAAAACTTGCTGTATGCCATGAATATCCAGCTTTTCATCTATACTGGCCAGAAGAAAAGCTGATGCGGTATTAATATTCACCGGACTATCCGATAATGGAGCAGCGGTTACATACGGGGCAATCAGCTGATATTTATTTTCCTCAAAGCCGCGTACCAATTTTAGCTGTTCCACATTATGAAATTTGGTGTTGGGAGGCAGGGCCGCATCTAGCAGGCCCTGGTAATAATTGGACTCTGCCCCCATAGGCCCCACAGGTACATCATCAGCATCCTGCCAATCAATTACCGCTTCACTGAGCTGCTCAGGCAATCCGGCACGCTTTAAAATTTGCTCAAACCATATCTTGGCATGTTCATTAACATTACCTTCCTGGGTAAGCAGACTGTTTAGGTTGAACTTGCCCGATTCATCTTGCAATACCCCCGAGACATACCCGTCTTCCACCGGGAAAGCAGGCATGGGCTGAGCCCAGGTTTCATTTAAATGGTCTACATCTGGCGCATTTTTAGCATCATCGGCCAACAACTCAGCAAAAAAAGCTTCTGCACTTTTGGCATACATTAAAGACTGATTTTGGCGCATTAAATAAGCCGTACTTTCCGCAGTGGCCGTCTGGCGCTTTGCAATAGTGGCCGCGAGAATTGTAGCCAATGCTACCATGACCAAAATGGTGATCAGTGCTATACCCTGCTGCTGTTGAATCGCGATCGTTTTCTTCATCTGTATTTCTTATTATGGTTGGCCTTGGGGAGCAAGCAGAAAATCTGTATTTAGCAGGCTGAATATCCATTCATAATTCACCCCATTGACGGTTAATTTGATTTTAATGCCTTTCGGCAGGCGCTGTTTTTGCGCCACCTGGTTGAGATCAGCTGAAGAATCTGGCCACTGAGTCAGCTCATTCGGATTGAGCACTAAAATTTCAAATTGTTCGACATGATTGAGCAAGACGCTGGATTCTGGCTGATCACGTCCGGTCTGGTTCAGATTACGGTATTTTAAACGGTAAAGCTTTTGCTCCTCTGAACGGTACTGGTATTCCACGCGCTCATCAGGCGAAATACCTTCCTGCAAAGGATCAGTTACGCCTGTTTTACTAAAATTAAAACGTCCATTTTGTAAAACCAGTGCAGGTTGAATCTGGCCATTTATATTGGCTGTCAGTGGTACCGCCTGCACCGTATCACGTAAAATCTGCTGATAAGTATCCTGTAACTGGTTTAAACGGTATTCATGCATCGCATTCTGGTCTTTGCTTTTATTAATATAATCAAAAACCTGCCAACCTAGTGCAGAAAGCACCGCAAAAATGGTAATGGCGACCAATAATTCAACTAAGGTAAATCCTTGAGGCTTCATGGTACAGGATTCTTACGGTGATTAAAAAATGTCAGGGTGCTAATACCAGATTCCACTTGCCCACTTTCAGCATTAATGAGACTAACTTGTAACTCAATCCGCTGCACATTGGGGCTAATAGTCGGCTCGCTCCGTTTATCAATCTGCCAGGTTTCGTTCTGCTGGGTGAGTTGCCTTGAAGATGTTCCACTCAGCCACTCCTGATTGATTTCCATTTGTGCCGCTTCATTCAATGCAACAAATTGGGCTTTAGTTCTAAGTACTGCATGGGCAGTAGACTGGGTATATTGCATCGCCACTTTGGTCAGGGTCATGGCCGCTGTAGCAAAGATGGCCAAAGCCACCATAACTTCTAGCAAGGTAAAACCTGAAACAGCCTGAAATCGGCTCTTCTTGGAGCGAAGCGCACCTGTTTTGCAAGTCATTTTGGAAACGGTGCTTGTGAAGTGAGCCTCCGCAAGGTCTTGTTTCGGCACTCGGTTCAATACAGCCCCATGCATGAAATCTTTAGCCGGCATTGATTTTACCCAGATGATCAATTTCTATTGGATGGCCTACTTCACGGTTTTCCAGAAAAAACTGGATACGTACCGGTTTCACTTCACCATTGCCCAGCCAGATCAGCTTGGGCGTATCTGCCTGAGTCAGGTCAGGGTTCTGAGCATTTGTATAACGCTGTTCCAGAGACTGTACCTGAAAAGACACCTGCTCCGGTAAATTACGCAGCTTAAATTCTGCATAATTCTGCCATTTTTGTTCATTGATCGCGGACTGGGTCTGTGGTCGATATTCTGTGACCGCATAACGAAACGGCGTCACATCTGTCGCAGGCTGAATAGTCAATGCCAATATACGTGACTGATCATTGGCTTCTCTTAAAATACGCTGTAGGTCCAGCAGCAGAACTTCCCTCGCCTGCATGGCTTTACGCTGCTCGACCCCGCCTGTATTTATCAAAACCAGTGAGGCCATAATTCCCATAATCACAATGACGACCATTAGTTCTACTAAGGTAAATCCACGGATGTGATAAGGAGAACTGGTCATATCCAAACCTTAGACCAATTGCCCGACTGAATGCAGGTGTTTGGGCAAAGCCAGAGCCTGATCAATATAAGCAACCCGCAAAGTATCTCGTGAACCCAGATAACGCTGATAGAAGCTAGAATTCAGAATCGCTGCCGCACCATAAGTCAGTGACCAGATTGAGGCCAGATAATCACGTACCGACATACTGCTATTGATGGAAGCCAGATAAGTTTCAGTCATACGGATAATCAGACGTAAACGTTGTTTACGCACCTGATAAAGTTCGCTAAACAGATGCTGAATTCCCACACCCGTTGTTGAAAGTCGTTCTTCAATCTGGTGAAACAGGACCGTACGTTCAGGATGATGTAAATGGTGCAGCATAAAGAAAGCCAGATGTTCAGGAAAAGCCTTGTCACTGTCCTGGATCATTTCCAGCAACATGCGCTCATTACGGATAATCAGCAGCATGTACAGTTCATCTTTACTTTGAAAGTGTTTATAGAGTGTCCCTTTGGCCAGATCAAGCTCGGCAGCAAGTGCATCCAGAGTCATGCCTGCTTCACCATTTTCCAGCAGAAGCTGCTCTGCCACTTGAAAAATTAAGGTTTCTCTTGCTCGAAACTGAGCCTGACGATCCATCTTCACCCTATAACTCTCTTGTCTCTTATCTAACTTTATTTACTTTAAATTAAGCAGGTTCTCAAAGTTTTGCTTTGTGATTTCAGCCATTTCTTCTAGCGACTTATCATATACATCGCAAAGCGCTTTGGCTACATAAGGAACGTATTTAGGCTCATTAGATTTACCGCGATACGGCATCGGAGCCAGATAAGGACTATCGGTTTCAATCAGCACTCGGTCCAGCGGAACCTGCCTAGCAACATCACGCAGATCCTGGGCATTTTTAAAAGAAATAATGCCTGAAAAGGAAACATAGTAGCCGCAGTCTAAAACTGCTTTGGCGGTTGCCCAATCTTCGGTAAAACAGTGCAAAATCCCATGCGTAGATTTTTCTGCACGAATGATGTCAACTGTATCGTGCTTGGCCGCGCGGGTATGTACCACCACCGGTTTTTTCACGATTTGTGAAGCATGAATATGACGGGCAAAACAGTCTTTCTGTTCAGAAATGAAGTCGGTACTATGATAATAATCCAGGCCAGTCTCGCCAATTGCCCAGACTTTTTCAGGCTGCGCCAGCTCCACCAGATATTCTGTGGTGGCACGCGCCATAGTAGCAGCTTCTTCACAAGGATGAACGCCGACGGTATAACCGACATCTGCATGACGCGCCGCAATCTTGGCCAGCTCGATATGATCATCCAGATCGACCGAGATACTCATGAACTTTGATACACCTGCTTCACGAGCCTGCGCAAGGGCCTGATCCAGATCACCATCATAAGGTGTTAAATCAAGCATCGTTAAATGACAATGAGTATCTACAAACACAATGAGTTTCCTACCAAAGGTAAATTAACTACATAGTGTAACTTTTACGTCCTACAGATTTAAGACCTGCAACCAGACGTTCTGCTTCATTTTTGAAAAAAACGCCTTTTTCACCTGTCAACTGGATCCCGAAGCCTTGTGGTTTGAGGCCATTTTGCTTTTGGGACACCCAGATCACCTTACCGGTTAACGGAATTTTCTGGCTTTGTTCAGGCAAAGTGGTTAATACAAAAACCTCCTCACCGAGTTTAACGGGCTGCTTGGAAGGAATAAAAAGTCCACCACCAACCACATAAGGCATGTAACTGGCAAAGAGCGTTTCCAGATCCGCTATATTGGCATGAATAATCCCGCCCATACGTGGTTGCATATCGTTTCCCCTTAATTAAAGATTCATCAGCTTGATACACAATTCATCGAGTACCAGATTACTTTGTACGTTCTGCTCGAGATATCGCTTGGCTTGCTGAAAATCTTCATAAATTTTAAAAAGTGTTTCTAATGAATATTGTTCGGCCAGCACATCGAAGTTCAAATCAATGTTTTTTACCGCCTGATTTAGCTTGACACAAATCAAATCGGACAACAAGTATTCAAACATTTGACCAAATTCACTAAAACTCAAGCGTTTATTCCACTTGGTCGCAATTGCCATCGGCATATTTTTTTGGGTGACCAGTTTGCTCCAGTCTGCCAGAAATTCCTGACGTAAAGGCAGCCAGCTACTTTGAGCCACTTCAACTGCCTGTAAAGGCATCTGATTTGACAGGCTCATCAGCAGCTGTTGCTGGCTTGAACCTGCGTCAGGCAATTGTTGCTGTACATGCGCACTAAACTGCTCAGCTGAAATCCGGTCCAAAGCAAAGTGTTGCAGGCGACTCCGGATTGTGGCCGGTAATTTCAGATAATGATCGGCGAGCAGGATAATGACAATATTTTCACCCGGCTCTTCCAGGGTTTTTAACAAAGCATTCGAAGAGGCAATATTCAGGGCTTCTGCCGGTTCAATCACAATGACCCGCCAGCCATCTACGGTCTGTTGCACAAAAGGCAAAAGATCGCGAATTTTTTCAATCCTGATTTTGGCGTTCTGTTTTTTATTGTCTTCATCCGTGCTGATGTGCACATAATTCGGATGGGTATCGGCTTTGAGCCACTGACAGCTGCCGCATTCACCACAGGCGCCGGCAGGCTGACGATTCAGGCACAATATCCAAGCCAAAAACTGCTGGCTAAAAGCCTCTTTACCGCAACCTTTTTTTCCATAAAATAATAACCCATGCCCCAGTTTGGGAAAACGGCCAGTCAACGTTTCCCAAACCTGTTGCTGCCATGGATAAATCTGTGCTTTGACATCAAAAGGCATGTATTTGACTCTTCTTAGGCGAAATGGGAAAGATCCATCTGATTCAATCGATCCAGATCTTCCTGGGTATCCACCCCTGGCGGCAAATTGGCTTCAGCCACCGCAATGGCAATACGGTGTCCATTTTCCAGTACCCGTAATTGTTCTAGAGATTCCAGTTTCTCTAGCACACCCATTTCCCAGGTCACATATTCTTGTAACAGTTTGACCCGATAGGCATATAAGCCTAAATGACGATAGGCCTGATCATGCAGCTTTGGTTCAGCCAGCTTGGCTCCCTCACGGTCATAAGGAATGGTGGCACGGCTAAAATACAGCGCTTGATTGTGTTTTGACATCACCACTTTAACAATGCTGTCACGCTTAAATTCTGCTAGCTGATAAATAGGCTCACAGAGAGTCGACATCGAGCAGGTTGGCTGATCTTCCAACAACTGCGCCACCTGCTTCACCAGTTGTGCCGGCAGTAAAGGTTCATCGCCCTGCACGTTTACAATGATGTCATCACTCGCCCAACCCTTGATTCGAGCCACTTCGCTTAAACGGTCCGTACCGGAAGGATGATCAGCTGAAGTCAGCACCACATCCACACCTTCGGCCTGGCAGACTTCTGCAATACGTTGATCATCGGTCGCCACACACAGATCGTCAAAACCCTGTACTTTTTTAGCCTGATCGACCACACGCAGAATCATGGGACGTCCATGAATATTCAGCAAAGGTTTACCAGGTAAACGTGAACTCGAAAATCGTGCAGGAATGACTATATGTTTCATCGAAAATAAACCTTAGGAAATGGAAATACCCTGTTGGAGCAATTGCTGTTGTAATACCGAATAACAGGCATCAGACAAGACCGCATTTACCGGTACCACCCAGATTTCACGCTGATAATCTGGGTATTTCTGGAGCAATGTCATCATTTTGACCGCATCTTTTTCAGTGGTAATGATGGGATGATTATCTTCAAATTGCAGATCTTCAATTGCATAATCATGATGATCTGGAAATTCATGGCACTGGAACTGCTGCAAACCAAGGCTTTCCAGTGTCTGATAAAAACGTTGTGGAAAACCAATACCGACTACGGCATAAAAATTAGTTTCAGGATCAAAGCTTTTACTACTGTCCTGATTCAATAGATAAGGCTGTGATGCAGCCAGATGCATATGTAAAGAAGAGGTCGGATTGGCGGCATGTTCAATGATGGTACCCGTCTCCAGCCGCGTCACCGGTTCACGCAGATAACCTTCTGGCAAGAGCTTCTGGTTGCCCAGACCGCGATTATTGTCCAGCACAATCCACTCAATCTGACGATTTAAAGCCCAGTGCTGTAAACCATCATCGCAGATCACCAGATCCAGCGCATGCTTTTCCAGTAAAAGCTCAATACTTTTCTGGCGATTAGGCCCTACGGCCATCGGCACACCGGTCGCCTGAACAATCAAGGCAGGTTCATCTCCCACCACCTCTGGTGCAGTATTTAAATCGACATAAGCAGGAAAAGCACCTTTCCCGCCATAACCCCGGCTAATCACCCCGACCCGCACACCTTTTTGCGTTAAATACTCTACCAAGTGAATCAGTAAGGGGGTTTTACCGCTCCCTCCTACTGTAATATTACCAATCACCATAACCGGGACAGGAGCCGTATAACTGGTCTTGATTCCTTTGCGGTAAAGCCACTGATTGCTCACAAAACCCAGACGATAGAGCCATGACAAGGGACGCAGCACCACCAGCCACTTTGCCTGTGCATTCCAAGCATCCTGAATGATCTGTGCCAAAGCCATGACTTAAGACTCCTCGAAGTTACGTTGATGCAGCTGATAATACGCTCCTTGACACGCGATCAGTTCGGCATGGCTGCCCTGCTCGACAATACGTCCCTGATCCATCACCACAATCCGGTCTGCATTTTCAATTGTGGAGAGGCGGTGAGCAATCACAATAGTCGTACGACCTTGCATGGCTTGATCAAAAGCACGCTGAATATAATATTCAGATTCATTATCCAGCGCACTCGTGGCTTCATCCAGAATCAGAATCGGTGCATCTTTCAAGATTGCCCGGGCAATCGCAATACGTTGACGCTGTCCGCCAGACAAGTTCAAGCCTTGAGCACCCAGAGGGGTATCATAGCCCTGCGGTAAAGCCATAATAAAATCATGCGCATAAGCCGCTTTAGCCGCTGCAATCACTTCTGCATCCGTGGCATTTTCCAGCTGACCATAGGCAATATTTTCACGTACAGTACGGTTAAACAGCACGACTTGCTGGTTCACCATCGCAATCTGGGTGCGTAAAGCGGTGAGCTCAAAATCAGTAATCGGTTTTTGATCCAGTAAAATCTGCCCCGAGCTCACTTCCTGATAACGGACCAACAGATTGACCAGCGAGGTTTTACCGGCACCAGAACGCCCGACCAGCGCTACGGTTTCACCTGCTTTAACTTTCAGACTGAAATCATGAATTGCATGATGACCATCCGCATAGATCAGATTGACCCTTTCAAACTGGATCTCGCCTTTTAATGAATCGGTCAGCGTTCCGCTATTCTGCTCTTCCGGCATATCTAGAAGGTCAAAGACTGAATGTGCTGCTGCCATACCGCGCTGAATTTTCTCATTTACATCGGTCAAGGCTTTGATTGGTCTGGCCAGCATGCCGGCAGCGGTAATATAAGCCACAAATTCACCCGCAGAAGTGTCGCGTAGGATCTCTGGGCGCAAGGCAATAAACATCACAATGCTGAGGGAAATAGACATGATCAGCTGTACAACCGGACTGTTCAGCTGCTGTACCGCAACCATTTTCAAACCACGGCGCAGGTTTTCCATCGAGTTATAGCGAAAACGTTCCTGCTCATAACTCTGACCACCGAAACCTTTTACAACCAGATTGGCATTGACCGTTTCCTGCACCACATGGTTGACATCGCCCATCGTGTCCTGCACCTGCTGAGAAAGCCGGCGCATGCGTTTGGCCGCCTGACGAATAATCAAGCCAATGACTGGTCCAAAAACCAGAATACATAAGGTCAAACGCCAGTTGCTATATAGGAGATAGCCCAACAAAGCAATGGTGATCAAACCTTGCTGTATGATGGTTCTGAGTGCTTCTGTTGAGGCTCCTGTGAGCTGCTCGACGTTATACATGATTTTAGCCGTAATATGGCCGCTGGTATTGTCGAGAAAATATTGTGCGGGTAAACGCAATAATTTCGCAAACACTTCCTGCCGGATATTAAACACCAGATTACGGGAAATGACCGCCGTATAATAACCACCCAGAAACAGCCCCAGACCACGGAAGAACATCAATATGACGACCAGGAAAGGGAAAAGTGAAGTAAAGCCCTGATCTCGATTTTCAATCGCCTCAATAATATGTTCCAGTAATTTGGCGACAGAAACCTCTGTTGCCGCATTAATGGTAAAACCCAGAAGAACAAGCAATGCTATTCCCCAGAAGGGCTTTAAATAACTTAGCAGGCGAAGATAGACCTTGAAATCGTGCTTCACTAATAACCTCGAGTTGGTACTTTCGTACTGATATTGACATTCACAAAGCCAAGCTGCCCTGCTACATCCATGACACGAATAACATCCTGATGACTTGCTTTTGCATCCGCTGCAATCACAAACATTAAATCACGGCGCTCATTCGAAATCTGTTTAATTGCGGTATTAAGATCAGCCGCTTCTTTACTCGCTATAGACTGACCGTTGACCGCATAGTGACCATTGGCATCTACAATCACTTCAATTTTCTGATCAAAATTTTTCGGTGGCACCCCCTGTGCATCAGGCAATGTCAGGTTCATCCGGCTCATCTGGTTAAACGTGGTAGACAGCAATAAAAACACCAGAATAAACAGCAGACAGTCAATCATCGGCGTGAGATTGATATGCACATCCTCGACCTGATTGCGTTTAAATTTCATCGCCTGCCCCTAACCTGCTTTCTTGATGTGTTCTTTGACATCCGAAGCATGGCGGTAGAACAAACTAGCATGAAACAAGGTCGCCTGCTGTTCAAGTTCTGCGACATATTCCTGTACCAGACGCTGAAAATAACGATGTGCAAACACCGCAGGAACTGCAATCAACATCCCAGCTGCTGTGGTGATCAGGGCTTTGGAAATTCCCGGCATCATCAGCACCGGATCACTGTTTGTGCCAATATCAATCATCAGAAAGGATTCAATAATTCCGATCACGGTTCCGAGCAAACCCAGCAACGGAGCTACTGCGCTTAAAGTCCCCAGAAAGTTGATATTTTTTTCTAAATAGGTGATTTCCTGAGATGCCATCGCTTCCATCTGCGCGCGGGCATACTGCTCGGACTCATCACGTGCCTCTGCACCGACACTAAAGATCCGCCCCAATGCGCTGCTTTTTAAGGTCGCACTCTGCTGCAGCTTTTCGATGGCCTCATCTGCCCCCTGTGTCGGACCTATCAGAAGTGAGCTTGGCAGTACCAGACTCTTTTTTAAGCGAATGAGCCGCTCGACCGAAATTGCGACCATAAAAATCGAACACAATACCAGCGGCAGCATAAGCCAACCGCCTGCTTTGACCAATTCCCACATCTGATTTATTCCCCAATAAAAACAAATTATAAATTATTTATTCATCACCCAAAATTGCAAGAATACCATCCAGCTCTTCCAGAGAGTGATAGCTGATCACCAATTTTCCTTTACCTTGGCGGTTATAGTCAATTTTAACGTCTGCACTGAAACGTTCAGATAAACGCTGGCTTAATTGCTGAATATCCGGTGCGATTGCCGCTTTCTGCTTTTCTGTTTTAGGCATATTGAAATCACGCACCAGCTGTTCAGTCTGACGTACCGACAAACTCTTTTCAATCACCATATCGGCAACTTTCAGCTGGTCTTTGGTTTTTAAGGTCAGGATGGCACGCGCGTGACCCATATCCAGCAAGCCCTGCTGCATAAAGTCCTTAACTTCTTCTGCCAAGGTCAACAGGCGCAACAGGTTACTGACAGTGGTACGTGCTTTACCGACCGTATCGGCAATTTCCTGATGACTCAGACCAAACTCATCATGGAAGCGCTGCAAGGCCATTGCCTGATCAATCGGATTCAGATCCTGACGCTGGATATTTTCAATCAGGGCCAGTGCAATCGCCACCTGATCATTCAGATTACGGACAATTGCCGGGATCTCTGTCAGGCCCGCCAGTTGCGCCGCACGCCAGCGACGTTCGCCCGCAATAATTTCATATGGATAACGCTCATCATCGACCGGACGAATCACGATAGGCTGCATGATGCCATGCTTTTCAATCGAGGCGGCCAGTTCCTGCAAATCCTGTTCTTTAATATGACGGCGAGGCTGGTATTCACCACGTTTGAGCAAATTTACATCAATCTGTTTCAACTGGCCATGATCGAGGCCTTGAGCTTCAAGTTGTAATTTTTCTTTTTGAATTGATCCCAGCAAGGCATCCAAACCACGACCTTTGGCGAGTCCACGTTTCTTGACGGTCATGCTTTACTTCCTTTTTTCACTCTGCTTTTCTTTAATACTTCAGCCGCCAGATTTAAATAAGCAACTGCACCCTTTGAACTTTTCTCAAAATAAATCACCGGCAAACCGTGTGCCGGAGCTTCTGCCAGACGGACATTACGCGGGATCACGGTGTCATACAGCTTTTGCCCAAAATACTGTTCGAGTTCTTCAGAAACATCACGAGTCAGGGCATTACGTGCATCATACATGGTACGCAATACACCCACGATTTGGAGTTCCGGATTCAGCGCCTGCTGGATCCGATCAATGGTCTGGGTCAGATCTGCCAACCCCTCCAGCGCATAGTACTCACACTGCATTGGAATAATCACGCCATCGACTGCAGCCAGAGCATTGACAGTAATCAGACTCAAACTTGGAGCACAGTCCACAATAATATAGTCGAATGCAGATTCGACTTCCTGCAATGCTTCGCGCAAAATGAATTCACGCCCTTTTTGCTCCGCAATCGCCAGCTCTACCCCAGCCAGGTCACGGTTGGCACCTAAAACCTTATAACCGACTTCCGCCTTGGTAATAGCGGTTTCAATCGGCACTTCACCCAGCAATACGTCCGTAATCGAATACAGCAGGTCATTCTTTTGAATGCCTGAGCCCATGGTCGCGTTTCCCTGTGAATCCATATCCACCAGTAAAACACGTTTTTTTAACACAGCTAAGGATGCCGCCAAATTTACTGCGGTTGTGGTTTTACCGACACCACCCTTTTGGTTTGCAATCGCAATAATTTGTGCCATGTTGACCCCAATCCTTTGAAAATATCAAATATGTTTTAATAAAAGTAAATGACGCTGTTCGTCTAAACGCGGAACTTTCAGCTCAATAATCTGACAGCAAAACTCATCTTTCAATGCATCCACTTCATCGGCAGGAATCAAGCCTTTCATAGAGGCAATAATACTTTGCTCATGCATATACGGCCGAGAGGCATTGACAAAGTCAGTCAATGAGGCAAATGCACGACTGGTAATCACATCAAACTGGCCCAGCTCATTGATACTGTCTTCATTTTCTACACGGGTTTGTACCGCGATGACATTTTTTAATTTTAAATCAGCAATAAACTGCTTCAGGAAACGGATTTTCTTACCGTTTGAATCGAGTAGCACACATTCACGCTCCGGCTGACAGAGCGCAATGATCATACCCGGCATACCGCCACCTGTGCCAATATCCAGCAGACGACCTGCTGGCAGATCTTTCAAGATGCTCAGACTATCAAGCAGATGCTTGACCAGCATCTCCTTAGGATCACGAATCGCGGTCAAATTGTATGCTTTATTCCAAAGCACCAAAGCATCCTGGTACTTAAGTAATAAATTTAAAGCTTCATCAGACAGCACTAAACCTAAAGCCTGGCTACCCTGCTTTAGTTCTTGAAAAAACGTGTGCATAAACAATCAACGCTCGAAAAAGTTAGGTGGAAGTATACCGATTTCTCTATATTGGGACAGTAGGGAGTGCTTAGTGAATATTCACTTAAGTAGACTTCCCTTCACGGATCGCCAAATCCAGTGCAATTAAACGTTCAGGTGTGCCCACATCCACCCAAAGACCGGATAGTTTAGAGGCAGCGACTTTTTTTTCCAGCATCGCCGCTTTTAATAAAGGTGCTAAAGGACGCTTTCCGGCCTCCAGTCCCTCGAACATTTTAGGATCAATCACCGATACACCGCTAAAGGTCAGGTTTTCACCTGTGACTGACTGCTCAAAGGTATATGCCTTTCCTTCAGCCAGCGTAAAGTCACCTTGCGGATGCTGTTCCGGATTTTGCACCAGAACCAGATGAGCCAGATTTTCAGCCAGCTCAATCTTTAATAGCGGCGCAAAATCCATCGTGGTCCAGACATCACCATTGACCAGAATAAATGGCTCATTTCCTAATAATGGTAAGGCATTGATAATACCCCCCGCCGTTTCCAAGCCTTCAGCCTCACGTGTCCAGCGAATATTGACACCAAACTGTGAACCATCACCCAGTGCACCAATCAGCACATCGGCCAGCCAGGCAGAGTTGATGACAATTTCAGTCACTCCAATCTGTTTAAGCTTTTCAATATGCCAAACAATTAAAGGCTTACCACCCACTTCCAGTAATGGCTTTGGTTTATAGAGGGTTAATGGACGCATGCGATTACCGAGGCCCGCAGCTAAAATCATGGCTTTCATTTAAGCAGCCACCTCGTATAAACCATATTTTGCTTCAAAGGCTGGCATGACTTTTTCATGCATGAATTGCATGAATGGCTGTAATTCTGCATACGGTTTGGTCTCTTGCAGCAGATACCACATCACCCGTGGCAGGTCTTTGAGATAAGCTGACTTACCATCGCGTTCAAACAAACGTACAAAAATACCCAAAATCTTGATATGACGCTGAATCGCCATCATATCGGCATCTTTTTTAAACTGCTCAAAATCACGTTCTTGCTTGGATGCTGCCGGTAACAGGTCGTAGAATATTTTAAACCACTGATAGACGCGGTCTGCATTCCACTGTACATAAGCATCACGAGTGATTGAAATCAGGTCATAGGTATCTGCACCGATCACCGCATCCTGAAAATCAATCACGCCCAGCTCAGTCTCATTCTCAATTTTCATCAGGTTACGGCTATGAAAATCACGATGTACAATCACTTGTGGCTGTGCCAGAGCCGCATTGGCCAGAATTGCAAAAGTACGTTTAATCAGGGCAGTATCAGCTTCTGTCGGCTGAATTTTTAGAGCTGGCAACATCCAGTCCGTCAGCAGCTCCATTTCTGAGATCAGCTTTTCATAAGAGTAGACAGGAAGCTGACCTTCTCCCGGAATCGATTGCAACTGGATTAACTGCTTAAAACTCTGCTCATAATAGGCATCCACCGTTTCATCATTCAGCAGATTGGACAGCAATACATCACCAAAATCTTCTAGCAGCAAAAAGCCTTGTTTCAAGTCTTTGGACACGATATGCGGAACGCGCACGCCATGTACATCAAAAAACTCATCAATCGTCACAAAAGGCACACAATCTTCTTTTTCTGGAGGTGCATCCATGAGCATAAATGTTTTATTATTCAGTTTGATTCGTGCATAACGACGGAAGCTAGCATCGCCTGCTAAAAAATGAGTTTCAAACTGATCTGAACCAAGTACAGAGGCAATCCAGGATTGTATTGATTGTTCGCGTGGTGTGTTCATTTGCAATATATTCTAATACAGGCTGAGTTTTTAAAGTGCTAAGTGTAGCTACTTATCAACTTTTTCTCTATGATGCGACAATAATTAATTGCGATAAAAGCATGATTGGTTAATGAGACAAATGAAGCATCACTTTAAAATCAACCCTCTAGCGACTGCGATCTTAACCCTTTTATGTGGCAGCTCAGCATCAAGCTATGCTGCATCAACTGTCTCATCCGATGTAAATGCAGAACAACTCAAACAGCGCATTAATGAGACCTATCCAGGTGAAGCATTTTTCTCCCAGTATTATATCGACAAGTCTGCTCCAGAAGCCCAGCAGCGCCAAGGCAAAGCGTTAAGTTCAGCTTATTGTGAGGGTGCCTGGATTACCCCGATTTCACCGGATACACCGGCGATTGATCCAGAACAGGCGACTTCGACTATTACGGCAGATTATGGACATTATAATCCGACAGGTGATTCTTATCTGGAAGGTAATGTACTTATAGACCAGCAAGGCCGCCAGATTCGTGCAGAAAGAGTTACCATTGATCAGACTCAAACCTATGCCCAGGCAGAAGGACATGTGCAGCTGGCACAGGGCGGCCTGATCTCGCAAAGTGATGATATCAATTATAATTTAAAAACCCAGCAAGGCGACCTGAACAACAGTTTTTATATTGCAGAACAGCAACATGCCCATGGCCGTGCAGAAAAGATTGCCAAGACCTCAGACAATACCCTTGAGCTGGAAAATGCCACTTATTCCACCTGTCCACCTGAGCAAAAACCGACCTGGAAAATTCAGGCAGACGAAATCAAGCTAAACCTGGAAACCGGGCGCGGGGAAACTCGCAATACCAAACTATACGTTAAAGACGTTCCTGTTTTGGCGGTGCCTTATTTCAACTTCCCGATTGATGACCGCCGCACGACAGGTATTCTCACCCCAACCTTTGGCTTTACCAATGATGGCGGCCTGGAACTTGGTGTACCCGTCTATTTGAATCTGGCGCCACAATATGATGCGACTGTGACGCCGCGGTATATCGGTGACCGTGGTGCGATGCTGGATGCGGAGTTCCGCTACTTAACTGAAAACTTTGGTGCAGGCCAGATCTGGGGGGGCTATCTGCCATCCGACGAAAGCTATGACAATGAAGACCGGAAAAACCTGCATTTCCTGCATAACTGGCAAATCAATGATCAGTTTTCTACCCATTTAGAGTATAACTATGCGTCGGACAAAGATTTTTTCTCTGATCTGGACAACAACCCGGATTCAAAAACTGACCTAAACCTGCGCCGTGCATGGGAACTGAACTATCAAAATGGTATTCCTGGACTGAAAGCGCTCTTCAAAGTTGAAGACTTCCAGACGCTTGATCCGAGTGTGTCCGATGAAGACCGCCCTTATGCCCGTTTGCCACAGCTTTTGGTGAATTATAAACGGGGCAATCCGCTTGGTTTCGAGGCTGAGTTTAATAACGATACGGCCTATTTCCAGAAAGATCTGAGAAATATTAAAGAGGCCAATCCAAATGGTACTGTTTATCAACCAAGTGGAACGCGAATCTATAATGACTTTTCAGTACGTTATAATCATCGTACGCCGTGGTCATTTGTCATTCCAGAAGTATCTGTCCGTAACATCAATACTTTTTATGATGAAGAAACTCAGAACCGCAGCTCATCCAGTGAGAACAACTCGGTGGTGGTACCAGAATTCACGCTGGATACGGGCCTGACTTTTGAAAAAGAAGGGCGTTATTTACAAACCTTAAGCCCTCGCCTGTTCTATGCTTATTCACCCTATGAAAATCAGCAAAACCAGCCGAATTTTGACTCGGTGGTGGCATCGATTAATTATGATCAACTATTCAGTCCACGCCGTTTTTATGGCCATGACCGTTTAGAAGACAATAACTTCGCATCTTTAGGGCTGAGCTATAGCCTATTTAATGAAGACGGTCTAGAGCGTTTACGTGCCAGTATCGGCCAAAGTTTCTTTTTTGAAGACCGTCGTGTAACCCTGGAACAAGACACGGATAAGTTTGATCGTGAAAGCCATACTGGCCCTGTGATTCAGCTGACCAGCCAACTCTCCAGCAATCTCCATGTCAATCTTAACTCCAGCTGGATGTCCAATGGCGATAATGCCCAGCGCGATTTGCAGGTTTATTATACGGGTGACCAGGGCAACCTGTATAACTTAGGCTATTTCTATCGCAAAGATATTCCAGAGCGCCAGGATCGTTATGATCAGGTGGTGGGCTCATTTATCCAGCCCATTGCCAACAACTGGCGTCTGGTTGGACATGCCCAGTTTGATCTGGACAATAGCGTGGCACGTGAATATTTACTTGGCGTAAACTATGAGTCATGCTGTTGGGGCATGTCGGTATATGGACGTTCATATTATAATGACCTGGACGATGTGAATGATTCGGGCGTCAAAGCCAAACGCGCAATTATGGCTGAAGTGACCTTGAAAGGCCTCGGTGGGTTAAGCAACAAACTCACTTCATTACTAGAAAATCGCATTCTAGGTTTTAACAATATCAATCAAACTTGGACAGAACGTTAATGAAGACAAAACAGTTAAAACATTTTTTTAAAGCGACCGCATTGGCACTGTGCCTTTCTTCAGCAATGACCACGTTTGCTATTGCTCAACCTAAAGATGAAGTCGTAGCTGTTGTCGACAATAGCGTTATTCTGCGTAGTGATCTGGCCCAAAGCGTAGCTGAAGTTACTCACCAGCTGCAAAAGCAGAACAAGCAGGTGCCACCCCAGCCCTATTTAGAGCAGCAGGCGCTGGAACAACTGATTTTACGTCAGGCACAACTGGAACAAGTGAAACGCTATAACATCCGTCCAGACGAAAAAGCGTTAAACGAAGCTGTATTGAAAGTTGCCCATGACTCTGGGTCATCGAGCCTCGAAGCCTTTCAGCAAAAACTGGATGCTATGGCACCAAATACCTATGCGTCTTTGCGTAACCGCATTGCGGAAGATTTGGCACTCAACCGCCTGCGCCAGCAAATTGTGACATCACGTATCCAGATTAGTGATCAGGACGTGAAAAACTTCCTGAATACACCACAAGGTCAAGCTTTGCTCGGCAGTCAGGTGCATGTCTTGCATTTACGCATTACAGGCAAGCATGCTGCACAAGTGGTCAACCAAGTAAAAAATGAGCTGAGCAAGACCAACGATATTCAGGCTATCAGCAAAAAATATACCAGCGCTGGTGTGCAGGTTGAAGCTGCTGATATGGGCATGCGCAACCTGGCAGAAGTTCCAGCCGAGCTTGCCGCACGTATTACGACGCTACAGCCTGGCCAGACCTCAGAACTGATTACGGCTGCTGACGGAGTACATGTACTCAAGCTTGTGGAACGTAAAGGTGGTGAGAAAAAGGCACTTGTTCCCCAGTACCTCACTCGGCATATTCTAATTCAGCCATCTGAAGTGGTAAGCCCTGAAAATGCCAAACAAATGATTGACAGCCTGTACAACCGCTTAAAACAGGGCGAAGACTTCACCGTGCTGGCTTCCACTTTCTCCAGTGATCCGGGTTCGGCCCGTGATGGCGGCAGCTTGGGCTGGGTAAGTCCGGGAGTGATGGTACCTGAGTTTGAAGAACGCATGAAAAATACACCTGTTGGCCAATTTAGCACACCATTCCAGTCTCAGTTTGGCTGGCATATTCTGCAAGTGACTGATACCCGTCAACAAGATATGACTCAGGAATATCAGGAACGTATGGCACGCCAGATTTTGGGTGAGCGCCAATTTGATGCCGAACTGGACAGCTGGTTACGCGAAATCCGCAACAATGCTTATGTTGAAATTAAAGATCCGCAGCTTGATCCTAAACGCAACCATAAAGATTAAGGCGAAATTAACACGCCAGCTCTAAAACCTAATGCCGGTCAGTTTCAAAATTGACTGGCATTTTTATTTCTTAATTTCTCGGGTGAAATGCAATAGAGCGTAACTTCTTAAAGCTCCAAGTTCATCTATAAATACTTCCACAAAATATTTAAAACCCACTCTTTCTTATTACTTCATTCAATCTCGATATAAAAAAACAGTAAAGAAAAATCCGGTATTTACAACATATTTATTTTAAAAAGATTTTATAAAACAAAGGCTTTCTATGAACCCTATTGCTAAATTATTTTGGACGATCTCTGCAAAAAAAATTAATAAATCTTTAGAAAAAGTTTTAATTTCTGATTAAAAATTCAGCCTTAAGCTTGACTGAAATAATGACTATGGTCATCTCATTCTATTCATACGAGTTTAGGTTCTTTAAATATTTTTATTGAAATGAATCAACTAATTATTGCGAGTGAGTCATATTTAGTGAGCTCAAAATTCTTGCTGAATATTTCACTAGAGCAGACTGAGACTATTGTTAAGTATGAGCTAGCATTGCCATTAATCGCCATTACCTTCTAACAATCCTCTACCGATCCTTACAATTCAACTATACATCTTCAATGCCGGTTGGCATAAGTTCAAAACATAAGATAATAAATATTCAGTGGAGGAAAGCATATGCAAAACCTGCTAACCGTGATCTCATGGACTTATAGCCCTTCCAGCCGCCACCTGAAAATTATTTATAGTAATGGCGATATTGAACTGTACCATCCAGTTCCAGAATTTGTGTATAACAATCTGTTAAGACGTCAGGATAAAACGGCCTTTATACAAAAATATCTTGAATATAATCTACACTTTAACCGGATCGGTATTTATTAGAAGCAAATCAGACTAGCTGAACTATAAATTACTACGGAATAACCTGCACAGACAGGAATATCTTGAGCATAAAATATAAATCCTGCTGAATCAGAGGAAAAATCAACTGCTTCAGCATGAGAAATGGGCTGATCAACCACCCATAAACCAACATTTGGCTTGAGTCATCGAGCCAAATGGCATCAACAAGAATAATAAGCCTTTCGTTCAATATCCAGTAAAATACCATTAAACATGCTTTATGCTGCTTCTTGATACAACGTGTGGAACCTTCTCCCTGCCATCTCTGAATGCTTAAAGTGCTTGCACCAGCTTAAACCGCTCTACCTCACGGTCATCCGGGCAAGTAATTGTTTCTGTAAACATCAATAGTGGCCGAACCCAAATCGAATAATCACCATATAAACACTGATAAACCACCAATTTTTCTTCAGTCTCACTATGGGTCGCGACATGCAGCACCTGATAAAGTTGCCCCTTATAATGCTGATAAATTCCACGTTGTAAGTCCATTGATCTGCTCCTTAAAACTCACGCTATATTAGCTGAAAAATAGTAGCTTGCTGGCTAAGTTTACTTGAAAAATTAATTATTCATGCCATCTATACGTCTGAAATTCTTCATGAATCCCTCTATTAATCAACAAATACGATTAAACCAACAAAAATAAACTGTTTTGCCTATTCATGCATTTCTATTATCATTTACTTATCAAATAAATTTTTACTCCCTTGGAGATGTTAGCAATGTTGGATCAAAATACTTCCGCCCAACTCAAAACCTTACTTGAACGCCTTGAAGCGCCTATTGAGC
>NZ_JAMXXZ010000014.1:0-68197 GCF_024129285.1 Acinetobacter sp. S4397-1 | reverse complement strand
TCTTACTGCTTCGTCAGCAGCAAGCTAGGTCGGCTATGTTACGCTTTCTTTGTAGAAAGTCAACCAGTAAATCCAATTATTTTTAAACTCACTCAAGACACCTAAATTTAACACCTTGTGCTAAATCCTTGTTTCCTAACAAGTTTTAATCTTCATCACTGCCGATGGATGTGCATTCTACAGTATTTCAGACACGACGCAACACCTTTTTTAAAACATTTGAAACGTGTGTTTATTTTATAAACCAATAAATTTATAAGTTACTGTTTTAAATATAAAAAATATCTTAATAAAAATGTTCGTTATTTTCTCTCCAAATACCTATAAATAATAAACAATTGAAAAATATAAAATTTATATCTTTTAAAATAGAAAAAGCAGGATTTTCCTCCTGCTTTTTGTTGAATTTTAAATCAAGTTAGAACTTCATACTGATTCTTGCCCAGTAATTACGTCCAATATTGTTAAATTGTTCTGTAGCAGATAGACCGACACCGGCATTTCCCATTTTATTTAAGTGTTCGGTATATGCACGATCTAAGACATTATCAATACCTACTGATACATCAACTCCATCAGCAAGGTGGTAGGTACCATTTAATGATAAAGTGCCAAAGCCCGCGCTTTTCTTATTGTCATAACCTACAATGTTGCCTTCACGCTCACTGATACGACTTTGACCATCAACAACACGCCAATAAGCCCCCAAGGTATAACGGTCTTGGATATAACGTAGATTCACCCGACCTTCTAAAGGTGCAATTTGTGGCAATGGCGTATTATTGGTGGTGTTTTCTCCCCATGCATACATGGCACTGATATCTGCTTGAACCACATCGGTAAACTGATAACCAATTCCTGCTTCTACACCTGCGATGACAGCATCGACATTTCTCGTTTCTGCTTTATCACTTGCATTGTATTTGGTCAAAATAAAATCTTGAATCAAAGCTGTATAGGCAGATGCCCAAGAATTGAAATGACCATGCGCATGTTGATAACCTAAATCGAGTTGTAAAGTTTTCTCAGTATCGATGTTTTTAAAGGTATTTGGATTGCCATTACCCAATTCAGGACTAAATAGTTCCCAATAATCTGGCATACGCTCGACATAACCTAAACCAATGTAAGTTTTGCCATCCTCATGTTCAGGATGAATATTCTCAAATCGCAAAAAAGCACTTGGTAAAAGTTGCTGACGTGATTGATTTTTTTGTACGGCATCGACATCCACCTGATCTAGGCGTAAGCCTGTGACTAACTTATTTTGATCGTTGAGTTGATAGCTCAATTCACCAAAACCACCATAAGATTGAAATTCCATATCGGTCAGAACAGGCTTAGTCAGATAAGAGCCTTGTTTATCTGTTTTGCGAATACCATGTTCATTATTTTGGGTATCTATACCTGTAATAAACTGTAATTTATCCCACTCATGTGTCACAGCCATACGTGCATTTAATGTTTTTCGCGTTACATTGGTTGCCATTTCCATCATAGGTTTGGCGCGTAAACTATAGTTATCCATGACATGATCATTAAAGTTATAGTTCACCTGTGCTTCAACTTTCTTCAAAGTCTCAGTGACATTGTTCTTTTCAACACGTAAGCCCACACTCTCACGTGCAAACTTTGAACCATCCATGCCACGACCTGCATACACGGCTTCACCATTGGCCTTACCACCTGTCAGTTCTACCCAGGTATCTTCATCCGGTGTCCAACCGAGTGCGATATCGGTATTCCAGCGCTCCCAGTCTGAAGGGACTGTGTTGCCATCGCCATCTTGATAACTATCCGATACTGAACGGTTAGCATTCAAACGGATATATTTTTTCTCGTCTCCTGCAGCAGCTTCAATATTATGGTCTAGACGGCCAAATGAACCCATTAAGACACTGGCTTGACCACGGTAGTTTTGATCGTCATCAAACTGTTCAGGTGTACGCTCAAAAATCACGGTTGCCGCTGAACCGGTATTGGCATATTGCACCGTTTGTGGGCCTTTAATGACAGAAATACGGTCATAACTTTCCGGTGAAATATAAGAGGTCGGTGAATCCATTCGACTCGGACAGGCGCCCAGGTTTTCGGTGCCATCGGTCAAGATTTTGATGCGTGAACCAAACATGCCACGGAAGGTCACATCGCCATTGGTCCCGGCTCCACTATTCACTGCACTAAAGCCGACAATGCTTTGCAGATAATCCGCACCATCGGTGGCTGGAATTGGTTGAATGGGCTGTTTAGGATCGGCACTGACTATCAGGCCATTGGCCTCATTACCCGCAGCGGAGGTCACCACAATAGGAGCCAGTGTGTGTAGCACTTTCGCCTCATCTGCAAATACCACACCTGAAGTACACGCAACAGCAATCGCAGCCGCAAGGGGCTGTAAATAAAATTTTGGCTGAGCCATTTTGTTTCTCACTTAAATCATAGATATAACTGTGCCTAAGTCAGTGAAGACCCGGCGTATCAAACAGGCTTTAAGTGAATGCTGGCGGAGCGCGGCCTTGAGGAATAAGAAAAAGTTGTTGAAGGACAAACCAGACATGTTTAAAGGCTTTTTCAAAAGCAATTAAACGGACCAGAATACGATCCAGAACTTCTTGCACTTCCAGCTCAGGCGGCAGGATCAGATTGCCGTAGACCGTACAGTACTGGCATTGATGACTCGGATCGTGGTGATCATGCCCAGCGCTCTGCTCTATCACAGAATGGGATTCAAGATGGGAAGAGTCGGCATGGCTTGCAGACGAATGCTGAGTTACCGGCGATAAAAGTGCGCGCGTAATGGTTTCACAGACCGGTGCAACCTGATATTGCTCCGGCAGCAAAGGCTGTAAAAAAACAGCAATCTGTAAAAAAACAGCCACTAGAGAAAGCAGCAGTCCACCACGCAATACCATGATTGGCTAGCCCTACAAAACAGCAGATACTGAAAATTTGCCTGGTAGAGTATAACAAAGCCCAATCAAAATTGGGCTAAATTTATTCAAAAGAGCTGGAACTTTAACGTTTTACCGCAACTTTGGCTTTTTCACGCTGGCGGGCTGCTTTCTCAATTTTTTCACGTGCACGCTGACGCTTTAATGGCGACAAATAGTCCACAAACAGCTTGCCATTTAAGTGATCCATTTCATGTTGAATACACACAGCGAGAAGTCCATCAGCTTCTATCTCAAATGCTTGACCTTCAAGATTAATTGCCTCGATTTTTACACGTGACGGACGCTCAACTTTATCGTATATTTGAGGAACTGACAGACAGCCTTCTTCATAAGGCTGGGTTTCTTCAGTTAGTGGTGTAATTTTGGGGTTAATAAACACCATCGGTTGATCTTTATCTTCAGACAGGTCCATCACAATCAGCTGAATATGACGATCGACTTGAGTCGCAGCAAGTCCAATACCTGGCGCTTCGTACATGGTCTCAAACATATCTGCAGCGAGCTGACGAATCTCATCAGTGACTTCTTCGACTGGTTGTGCAATGGTGCGAAGACGGGGGTCCGGGAAACTTAAAATAGGTAATAAGGCCATACTGCGTCCTCAACTATGCCATTGATCAAAAAACCAAATGAAGGGAATGCTTCATCAAAAAAATGTGTGTAAGATCGTTATTATAACGCAACTACAGACATAATTTTAGGAATTATGATAATGAAAAAGGTTTTGAAGGGCATGCCATTTTTTAGTGCCCCGGGGTTTAAAAAACATGTGCTCGTACTCGCAGTTTGTATGGGCTTGGGGCTAGGAACAATTCACACCGCTGGGGCAGCGCCTACACGTAACGTCAATCCACCGAGCCTAAAAGCCAATGCACCACAAGTCTATGTAGTGAAAAAAGGTGATACGCTGTGGGATATTTCCAAACGATTCCTAAAAAATCCTGTACGTTGGCCGGAAATTTGGGCCAGTAATAAGCACGTGAAAAATCCACACTGGATTTTCCCGGGTGACCACCTGCTGATGTGTGATTATCAAGGCCGTCCAATTATTGGTAAAGATGAAGGTGATGGCTGTGCAGGCATTATCAGCCGTTATATCGGTAGCACCGCGTTGCAACCACAGGTTCGGGTAGAATCTTTAAATAATACCATTCCGGTGATTCCGCTTGAACATATCAAGCAATGGCTGGAACGTAGCACGATTATTGCCCCAGAATCTCTGACCAGAACCCCTTATATTCTGGGAACAGCAGACCAGCGCGTGCTGGCAGGCAAAGGCCAGAAAGTATATAGCCGCGGTAAAGGGATTGTGGCTGGTCAGCGTTATGGGGTGTATCGTGAAGCTGAACCTTATATGCTTACCGATGCTAAAGGGAATAAATACAATGCCGGCCAGGAGCTGATACAGGTCGCGTCAGCGATTGCGGTACGCAATGAAAATGACATCAGTACTCTTGAATTGACCGATACCTATACTGCTGAAGTGCGTCGCGGTGACCGTGTCCTGCCAGAATATGATCCGATGTTACCGACCCTGTTTTATCCAACCAATGCTGAAAATGTAACCTCTGGTGGCCAGATTGTACGTGTACTGGGTTCAATCGGTACAGCTGCACGACATAGTGTGGTCACGATTGACCGTGGTACCACGCATGGGTTACAGGCCGGCCATGTGCTGAGTGTGAACCAGAAAGGTGAAGTCGTGACCGACCCGAAAACCAAGGAACGTATTCAGTTACCAGGTGAGCGTATTGGCAATATCATGGTCTTCAAGGCATTTGATCAGCTGAGCTATGCTTATGTACTTGAAAGTGAGCTGCCAATCAAGGTTGGGGCAGCGGTTCA
Organism: Acinetobacter sp. S4397-1; assembly: GCF_024129285.1. Classification (NCBI taxonomy): domain Bacteria; kingdom Pseudomonadati; phylum Pseudomonadota; class Gammaproteobacteria; order Moraxellales; family Moraxellaceae; genus Acinetobacter; species Acinetobacter sp. S4397-1. Next base: position 63,398 of record NZ_JAMXXZ010000014.1, on the reverse strand, counting down.
GCCTCCCCTACTGGATGAATAATTTATAGTACTTGAGAGATGCTGCTGAAAACAGCAGTGTCTCCCTCCTCCACATTTCATAATAATAAGAAGACAGGTAAAGGTCTCGACATGTTGAAGTCCTTCTCGGCTGCGCAACTGGACATGATCAGTTTATGGTATCTGGTCCAGCATTCTCTGCCCAGTTTTTATAAAATCCGGCAGCACTATTCTCATCTGGGCGATGCCCTGCATCCTGATCAGGCACCCATCTGGCAAGCCTTAGGCATTCATGCCAATCATGTACAGCGGCTGAAAGAGTTTCAGCTCGAAGCTTCACAACAAAAGTTTCAGCAAAGTTTGCAGAGCATTCAACGTGATAGTGACTTCATTCTGTTAGACAGTGATCCTCATTATCCGCAGCAGTTAAGCCCCTATAATGATCGTCCGCCGATTCTATTTGGCCAGGGTCGGCCAGATTGTTTGTTACAGGCACAGATTGCTCTGGTGGGCAGTCGCAAGCCCAGTGCGCATGGCCGTCAGGTCGCTTATGATTTTGCCAGTTATCTGAGCGAACAGGGTTTTTATATTAATAGCGGACTTGCACAAGGGATTGATGAAGCCGCCCATCGCGCCGGACTGCAACAGCAAGGCACCATTGCAGTAATGGGAACCGGCCTGGACCAGACTTATCCGGCCCAGCATCAGCAGCTGCGCCAGCAAATTATTACTGAAGGTGGAGCTGTCATTAGCGAATTTTTACCCAATACCCCGCCCTTACAACACCATTTCCCACGGCGCAACCGGATTGTCAGTGGGCTGAGTCTCGGCATTATCGTGGCAGAAGCCACCTTAAAAAGTGGCTCGCTCATTACGGCCAAACTGGCTGCGGAGCAAGGTAAAACAGTCTTTGCCATTCCGGGGCATATTTATAGTGAGCATCATCAGGGTTGCCATCAACTGATTCGTGAAGGAGCCATTTTAGTTGATCATCCCGAGCAGGTGATTGAAGATCTGGCCCTGCCGACCCAATGGCAAGCCCTGCAAAACTCCATCAAAAATGAAACAGCAGTACATGAGCCGTCTTACATTCCGCAACATCTGATCTCCCTGTATAACCAGCTGGACTGGGTTGGACAAGATCTGGACCATTTAAGCAGTCAGCTCAGGCAGGATGTGGCTACTCTTACCAGCCAACTGATGGAACTTGAGCTTTTGGGCTTTAGTACTCAGCAAGCCGGCATGTATCTGCGTTGTCGTGTACTTAAATAAGGTTCACAATAGGCCTTTGTCGTTTTTAGTAAGGTATTCACATGATCACCACCTCTGTTTCCGAAGCAGCGACCTGTCTCAAAGCTGGACAAGTTCTGGCATATCCTACAGAGGCTGTTTGGGGGCTGGGTTGCGACCCTTATAATGAGCAGGCATTTCACCAGATTTTAAAGCTGAAACAGCGCCCAGTTGAAAAAGGCGTTATTTTGTTGGCGGCGCATATTGCTCAGGTCGAACATCTGCTGGGGGAGTTGAGCGAGGAAATGCGTGAAAAGGTGATTGAATCTTGGAGTAATAACCGCCCAGCAGAACGTGCAATTACCTGGTTATTACCCGCCCATGATGACATTCCCACCTGGATTAAAGGCCAGCATCCCAAAGTAGCAGTACGGGTTACCAGTCATTCACTATGTGTCGCCCTCTGTCAGGCTTTTGGCGGCTTTATTGTCTCCACCAGTGCCAACCCTGCGGGTCTGGAACCCGCGCGCTCCCTACAAGATGCGATTGGCTATTTTCAGCAGGATTTAAATTATTTAAATGGTGACTTGGGCTTGAGTCAGGAACCAAGCAGGATCATTGATGCCGTTACCGGAGAAATCATTCGAGACTAAAGTCATGCCCAAGCTTTGAACTTTATCAAGACCGACTAAAGTTTTAAGACAAAAAAAAGCTCAACCATATAGGGATGGCTGAGCATAAAAAAGGATGTGTATAAATCACATCCAGAGGGTACAGAAAATCTCTGGGAGTCTGATAAAACAAGGATTTTTTTGCTTCATCATTCTCGATGGGCGTATTATGAGAGAAACGCTTCAGAACAACAAGTATATAAAAAATATCATCTAAGACATTTTAACTATTAATAAATAAAAAATTTTAACTTATATTAAAAATATCTGACTCTTTCTATTCTGTTTTTAAAATAAAGCTATATTTTTATTATTGATATAACCCTTCAAAATTACCAATTTAGCAATCAATTTCAATAAAAATTTACTTTTCGTTTGATTGAATTTCAACCAAACGATCTTTTGAGTCACACAAAACAGCTTAGGCCAACCTGATTTTAGGCTGATATTGCGCCAGTAAAATCCCCAGGAGAATAATAGCCCCGCCCATACTATGATAGATGGTCCAGCTTTCAGCCAGCCAGATACTGGCAATAATCGCGGTAAAAACGGGCATCAGGTTCATGAAAATACTGGTCCGGTTGGGACCAATCTGCTGTACAGCCAGCATCCAGACCAGAGGTGCAATCAGCGAAGGAAAAATACCCGCATACAGCACACTGCTCAAGTTGGCAGTATTCAAACTGTCCAGCCCCAACCAGGCAATAAAGGGTAAATGATAGATCAGCGCGAAACCGATCTGGATATACAGACTGATCAATAAAGGGATCTGTAATTGCCACTTCTTCAAAAACACCCCATAAAAGGCGTAGAAAAATACTGCAATCACCATCAGCAGGTCACCCCAATGGGCGCCATTTTGCCACAATGCAGTCAGGTCCCCCTGAGCCATCACATACATCAGACCACAAAACGATAAAATACCGCCGATAATGGCAAAATAATTCGGTATATCTTTCAGAATAAAAAGAGAAACCAGAATGGTAAATATCGGAATAAAGGCATTAATTAGCCCCATATTGGTGGCTGTGGTGTAATGTGCCGCGGTATAGGCCAAACCCTGATAAAGCACCATTCCAAATGCGCTCAATACCGCCAACTGTAACCAGTGTTGTCTAACAAGCTGACGTTGCTGCCAGACCTTACTTAACATAAATGGAGTCAGAATGAGAAAGGCAATCAGCCAGCGATAAAAACTGATACTGGCCGGAGAAATCAGGTCGGCTGCATAGCGTGTCACCACAATATTTAATGACCAGATCATGACAGCCAGCACCGGCAAGGCAAATGCCCATGTCGGATTACGCAGATCGCTTGACATTTTTCTCACCTCAACGTATTCAAGCTCTTATTGTTATGGAAGTCTGAAATAATTGAAATACTGAATTTCAGACATCTATACTGTATAGAGGACATCTCGACGGATATTCAGAATAATGCAAAAACCGAACTCTCCTACGCTTGATAGGCTGATTGAGATCAATCAGTTTTTTTATAAAAAAGATGAAGAGGTGGAACCCCATTCTTCCCTGTGGGGGGATTTTAATTTTAGTCTGGACGGTATTTTGGAGCTTCGTACTGAAAAACAGACCTTTCTGGCTCCTCCCAATTATGCCCTGTGGCTACCTCCGCAGACTGAGCATTGTTCTGTTGCGCTGGATCACGGTATCACCCATTTTATCTGCATCAGGATTCATCCCAGCTTATGTGAGCATCTTCCTCAGGACGTTACAACCTTCAGTATCCGGCCTTTTCTGTCTGTCTTGGTCAGGGAAATTCTGGCACACCCTCCCGCTGCCCATAAGATGTATGTGCATCTTTTGCAGGTGCTGTTCGACCAAATACTCCAAGCCGAAAGGTATGATGATTATTTACCGCAAAGCCAGCATCCGGTATTGCTTCCCGTCTTGCAGCAGCTTGCAGATCCGATGTTGTTTCAATATGGCTTACATACCCTGCTCAAGCGATTTAGCCTGAGCGAACGGCAGATTTTACGTTTAAGCCAGCAGGAACTTGGCCTGCCTATTTCTGAATGGCGTAACCGTGCCAAAATTATTTATGCCATTGGACAAATTCGCCAAGGTACTTCCATCAAACGGCTTGCCTATGAGCTGGGTTATCAGCATAGCTCTAGCTTTATCGCCTTTTTCAAACGCTATACCGGCCAGACTCCCTCACAGATGCGCTCCTTAAATTAAATAAATATATATCAAAGATTTATAAAAAATCTCAGCCCTGCTGTTTTTATCACGTATAATTTTTAAGTATAAAAAGTAAAGCGTTGTCTCCCTACCTTTAAAGCATGTTTAAATAAAAAATTGGTTTTTATAAAAACGCTCATCTGCGAAATTTAATCTTACTTTTATACAGGGTACGCTTTGCATGAAAAAATTACTTATTACGACTGCCTGTATGGTAGGCCTGACACTTGCAGGCTGTAGTAAACCGACTGAGCCAGCTAAATCAGACCACACTCAAAGCGCTACGGCGACTGCACCTTCTACGCCTGCTCCCGCTACTTCAGGCAATATGACAACCAATCAGCATGAAGACATCCGTAATGACTTGAATCATCTGCAAACCCTGACCAACTCTAAGGCAGAAACTGCCATGGATTTTCAAGACCGGATGATGAAAGCCGTACAGGCCAATAACCGTGATCAGATTCAAACTGTCATGAAGGATATGCAGGGCTTCATGACAGAATTTAATCGTGACCTAAAAACACTGTCACTGAAAAGCCAGGAAGTGCATGAACTTCGCAACAAGTTTATTCATTCAAATGAACTGGGACTAGAGCTAACACGCTTGAGCACCGAAGCCAAACCAGATGAAGCTAAAATTAAGCAGCTTCAACAACAAGTTATGAATGTACAAAAGGATATTATGCGTGATGTACAAGCATTACAGGCCAAAATAAATCCACAACCAGCTCAACCAGCTCAACCAGCTCAACCAGCTCAACCAGCTCAATAATAAACCGGGCAGGTAGCTTTAGCCTGACCTGCCCTAATCACAACTTCCCCTAAAATCACTTGCTACCCAGCAAAATTCCAGCTAAAAAGAACAGCCTAAAACTTTAATTTATATGCGATAAGGATGCATGCATGACCTCGATTTCTGATATTTCCATTAAAACCATTCAAGGTGAAGAGATAAAGTTAGATCAATTCGCCGGAAAAGTTTTACTGATCGTCAATACCGCTTCCAAGTGCGGCCTGACTCCGCAATATGAAGGTTTAGAAAAACTCTACCGTGAGAAAAAAGATCAAGGTCTCGAAATATTAGGTTTTCCAGCCAATAATTTTTTAGAACAGGAACCGGGCTCGAATGAAGAAATCCAGCAATTCTGTTCACTGAACTATGATGTTTCTTTTCCGTTATTTGCTAAAATTTCTGTGGCTGGTCCAGATAAACATCCACTGTATCAAACATTGACAACTGCACAGCCAGAACGTATCGGTGAAGGTCCATGGTGGAAAGACTTGGTGGATTATGGCCTGACTCCCAATGAACCGCCTGAAGTCCTCTGGAACTTTGAAAAGTTTCTGGTCAATAAACAGGGGCAAGTCGTCGCGCGTTTCGCTCCCGACATTACAGCGGATGATCCGCGTATCGTAGATGCGGTGAATGCTGAACTCGCCAAATAACTGCTTACTGATTTTATAAGTATCTATGAGCCTTATAGATACTTATTTTTGAAATCATTCTCCCCTACTACTGCTTGCCTGATCAAAGCGGCATGTAGCTGAAGATCTGCCTTACCCATTCAGCAGGTAAAGCCCCGTCATCTGTACAAGGTATTGCACGAATTAGCTAAATCATTCCCTGATTTCAGGGTGATCTTTGAGAGCACTTAAAAAAGATTTGTTATGACTTTGCAACAATCTTTTTTATCTCCATAGTTTGTCTCTATATTAACCCCAAGAAATATACCCAGATTGAGATCCTGATTTTATGGCCAAGATACTTGCCAATGCCTTGCTTCCTTTTGCTTTATTTAGTTCGGCTATGGTCTTGTTAGGCTGCGAGCAAGCTGTAGAGCCGCCTGTTCAACCCGATGAGATTAACGCTTCCAAGCCAGAGTTAAATTCTGAGCAGCCAGTATCTTCGGAAACAGCAGCTGAACGGAAAAGCGGTAACATGTTTTATATCGTTCGTGATGTGGCAGATATGCAGCTTAAAGCCGGTGATTATGTTGAGCAACTTAAACAGACACAATCTGAGTTACAAACCGCTCTCAATGACCAGGATCAGCTCAAGCTTCAGGCCACTGCCAACGCATTGAAACAACAGCTAAATGGCTTGAATCAAACGCTCAACAGCCTGAATTTAAAGAGCCAAGAGATTGATTCTATTCGCCAAAATATGATACAGGCCAATCAGCAAGTATTGGCTACTCCTTTATTCAAGGGCGACATTGACCTCACCCAGGTCGACTTCAAGAAAATTGAACAGCAGCTAAATAGCGTCCAGCTTGAAATGATTAAACTGGCAGGCATGCTGATTCCGGACAATCAGAAGCAGTCCACTCAGGAAGGTTAATGTCCAGATCGCCTAGCTCCATTCACCTCTAGCAAATGGGGCTGGGCGATTGGCTGGCTAAAGCCGCATATCCACTACAATACGACCATCAATTTTGCCATGTGTCATCCGGTCAAAAATATCATTGATATTTTCAAGAGGTTCCACATGAATATGAGCCTTGACCTTACCGTGTGCCGCAATGTCCAGGGCTTCTTTTAAATCCAGCCGGGTTCCCACAATAGAACCGCGCACGGTAATACCTTCAAGCACCATATCAAAGATTGACAAGTCAAATGTTCCTGGCGGCAGACCATTTAATACCATGGTTCCACCACGACGAATGATGGCAATCGCCTGTGCAAATGCCTTTGGTGATACAGCAGTGACCAGTACACCATGACAACCGTCTCCGGTCGCTTTCATCACTTCTTCTTTCACATCCACTTTCAGGGCATTAATAGCAACATCTGCACCTAAACTTTTAGCCAGTTCCAGTTTGCTGTCATCTATATCAATGGCCACGATATTAAAACCCATGGCTTTGGCATATTGAACTGCGACATGACCCAAACCGCCAATACCGGAAATGGCCACCCAGTCCCCAGTTTTGGCTTCGGTCATTTTCAGGCCTTTATAAACCGTCACACCCGCACACAGGATCGGGGCTATTTCCAGCAGGTCGACTCCTTCAGGAATCACTCCCACATAATTGCCATCGGCCAAACAATATTCAGCAAAACTGCCATTCACTGAATAGCCTGAGTTTTGCTGTTGCTTACATAAGGTTTCCCAGCCAGCATAGCAATGATCGCAGTGCCCACAAGCAGAATACAGCCACGGAACACCCACAATATCACCCACCTTTAAGTGCTCAATACCTGCACCCACTTCAACCACTTCACCCACGCCTTCATGGCCAGGAATAAAGGGTAAAGTCGGTTTGACCGGCCAATCACCGTGTACCGCATGCAAATCGGTATGACAAACACCCGTGGCAATAATTTTCATTAATACCTTACCGGGCGCAATTTTCGGAATTTCCACCTCTTGGATTTGCAGCGGCTGATTAAACTCAGTGACCACCGCTGCTTTCATTGTCGTTTTCATATTTATTTTCTCCCAATTACTCATATCAAGGAGCCAACATTTTTAAGCGCTCTTTCTTCACTATATCGAATAATAAATAACCAATAGTTAGAGATTTGTAGAAAATTTGCGTACTTCCAAATATGATTATCAGAAAGAAAAATACCGGGAGAGGACTGAAAAACTTAAAGCAGAGGGAGAACACGCCTCTACTGCAAAACACTGGATTGCCAAGATTAAGACTAAAAAAATGTTGTGGTTTAATATTTCTTGGATTCTAAAATTTAATACCAACCAAATTGTTAAGAGGGCTATCAAGCCCAGCTTTCTACGCCAAGTATCTTCCTCAGCTGTCAAAAATTACAAGCATCTAACCAGAATCAAGTTTTGGATCAAACTTTAAGGTCATCAATATTGTCAGAAATAGACAATGGCCTCGTGAGCTTATTGCTTGATAAAATTTTATTCTGCTTTTTGAGTGTTACGCCAGGCTTTAAATGCTGCCTGCATGGCATGCTGTTGATAAGGCTTGACCACACGACTTTCGAGAGTTGAAAAATCGCCTTTATAGACCAGATCCACCACCGATTTTGCCAGTTCCCGAATGCTGACACTACCCCGATGTTCATATTGCAAGATTTCTTGTGGTGTCAACACCACATCCCAGCAAGACAGTGCGGAACCCAGATCTACCGCGATACTGAGGTAATAATGAGCATCATCCTGATAGAGTTCCCAAAAGTGGGGTTCATGAGCAATAAGGTTCATATCAATTCATTAAGCAAATGATAGACTTAATATATTACATGAGCTGAATGAGAAGCTATGCAACTTTAGAGAGTATTTCTAGCCTTGCTTTCTATAGGATGAAACATAAAAAAACCACCCTTTCGGGTGGTTTTTCAATCTCAAACCGACAATTACATTGCGCGGTTTTTGATTTTGCGGATCGTTTCCAGCTGAGCAGCAGTTTCTGCAAGAGCAGCCAAAGCAGCAGCAGCATCCAAATCGCTCTTTTGATTGGCCAGCAATTGTTCAGCGTGTTTACGCGCTTCAATAATTGCCGCTTCATCCAAGTTTTCTGCACGGACTGCTGTATCAGCAAGAACCGTAACAACATGCGGTTGAACTTCTAGAATACCACCAGATACATAGATCAACTCTTCTGTACCATTTTCCAAAATAACGCGGATCGCGCCAGGTTGGAGCAAAGTTACTAGCGGCGCATGACCAGGCATAATACCCAGCTCACCACCAGCACCTTTTGCAATTAGCATAGTCACAGTGCCTGAGTACAAAGACTCCTGAACACTTACAACATCACATTGCATAGTCGCCATGAGAATCTCCTAAATTAGAGTAGCTAATTAAAGTTTCTCGGCTTTAGCAATCACTTCGTCAATACCACCAACCATATAGAACGCTTGTTCTGGAATGTGATCGTATTCACCAGCTAGAAGACCTTTAAAGCCACGAATCGTTTCTTTAAGCGGTACAAGTTTACCAGGCGCGCCAGTAAATACTTCAGCTACGTGGAACGGTTGCGAGAAGAAACGCTGGATCTTACGTGCACGGTATACAGTAAGTTTGTCTTCTTCTGACAATTCGTCCATACCAAGAATCGCGATGATGTCTTTCAATTCTTTATAACGTTGTAAAACGTTTTGAACTGAACGAGCAATCTCGTAGTGCTCTTGACCAACGACCAGTGGATCTAACTGACGTGAAGTTGAGTCTAGTGGATCGATCGCTGGATAAATACCAGAAGATGCGATGTCACGGCTCAATACAACAGTTGCGTCCAAGTGAGCAAACGTTGTCGCAGGCGACGGGTCAGTCAAGTCATCGGCAGGTACGTATACCGCTTGGATTGACGTAATCGAACCAGACTTAGTCGATGTAATACGTTCCTGAAGAACACCCATCTCTTCTGCAAGTGTAGGCTGATAACCTACTGCAGATGGCATACGACCTAGAAGTGCTGATACTTCAGTACCCGCTAGTGTATAACGATAGATGTTATCTACGAACAAGAGTACGTCACGGCCTTTACCGTTTTCGTCTTTCTCATCACGGAAATATTCAGCCATGGTCAAACCAGTCAACGCTACGCGTAAACGGTTACCTGGTGGCTCGTTCATCTGACCGTAGACCATTGCTACTTTGTCTAGAACGTTAGAATCTTTCATTTCGTGATAGAAGTCGTTACCTTCACGAGTACGCTCACCAACACCAGCAAACACAGATAAACCTGAGTGTGCTTTTGCGATGTTGTTGATCAGTTCCATCATGTTTACAGTTTTACCAACACCGGCACCACCGAACAGACCAACTTTACCACCTTTCGCGAACGGGCATAGCAAGTCAATGACTTTAATACCAGTTTCTAAAAGGTCAGTAGAAGCCGCTTGTTCTGCATAAGAAGGCGCTTGACGGTGAATTGGTAAACGCGCTTCAGTCGCAACCGGACCAGCTTCGTCGATTGGGCGACCAAGAACGTCCATGATACGGCCTAGAGTCGCTGTACCTACTGGTACAGAAATCGGCGCGTTAGTATTCGTTACGTTCAAACCACGCTTAAGGCCTTCAGTAGAACCCATTGCAATAGTACGAACTACGCCATCACCAAGCTGTTGCTGAACTTCTAAAGTAGTTTCAGTACCATCTACTTGGAGAGCGTCATAGATCTTAGGAACGCTGTTGCGTTCAAACTCGACGTCGATAACCGCGCCGATGATCTGAATGATACGACCGCTATTCATTGCTGTCTCCTCAATTCAAAATAATGTTAAACGGCAGCGGCACCACCAACGATCTCAGAAATTTCCTGAGTAATCGCGGCTTGACGCAGCTTGTTATAAATAAGTTGCAGGCTCTTAATGATCTCGCCTGCGTTGTCTGTCGCTGCTTTCATAGCGACCATACGTGCAGACTGCTCACATGCGATGTTTTCAATCACACCTTGATACACCACAGACTCGATATAGCGAACCAACAAACCATTTAAAAGCTCTTCAGCTTCAGGTTCGTAGATATAGTCCCAACCGTATTGACGGTTAAGATTCTTGTCTTCTTCAGCAGCTGCCAAAGGAACAAGCTGTTCGATCTTTTGATTTTGAGTCATGGCATTGACAAAGCCGTTTGATACCAGATAAATACGATCTAACTCGCCTTTATCATAAGCATCCAACATCACCTGTACAGAACCAGATAACTGCTCAAGACTCGGTGTATCGCCTACGTTTGTAGTCGCACCCAGCACTTTACCGCCGTAGTTTTTAAAAAACGAAACCGCTTTTTGACCAATTAAAGCAAATTGAACTTCAATTGACTGCTCTTGTTGCTGCTGGACGTGTTTAACCACTTTCTTGAACAGGTTAATGTTCAAACCACCAGCCAGGCCGCGATCTGAAGACACAATGATATAGCCAACGCGCTTAACCGGGCGGTCTACCATATAACGGTGTTTGTATTCAGGATTCGCTTGAACCAAGTGAGCAATTACACGGTGCATATTTTCGGCATACGGACGGCCTTGAGCCATGCGCTCTTGCGCACGACGCATCTTAGAAGCTGCTACCATTTGCATCGCGCGAGTAATTTTCTGCGTGCTCTTGATACTAGCTACTTTGGCGCGAATTTCTTTTAAATTTGCCATACGCTTAACCTAGTATTCGAAAGCCCTTGCGAGCTTCCGAAGGTTGATTCCGTGAACCAAACCAATACTAAATTCAACAAGGTTGAAAATTAGTAAGTTTGAGTCGCTTTAAAGCTTTCAATACCTGCTTTGATTGCAGCTTCGATGTCTTTGTTATAATCACCAGTGTCATCGATTTTTTGCATTAACGCAGCATGCTCTGAACGGAAGTAAGAAATTAACGCAGCATCAAAGTCTACGATTTTCTTCACTTCAACATCAGCCATGTAGCCTTCGTTAGAGGCATAAATTGAAACAGCCTGGTCAGCAATTGAGTATGGAGCATATTGTTTTTGCTTCATTAACTCAGTTACACGTTGACCATGTTCAAGTTGCTTACGAGTTGCTTCGTCAAGGTCAGAAGCGAACTGAGCAAACGCTGCCAATTCACGGTATTGTGCTAAAGCGGTACGGATACCACCAGACAATTTCTTGATGATCTTAGTTTGCGCTGAACCACCTACACGAGATACAGAGATACCCGCGTTCACAGCAGGACGGATACCTGAGTTGAACAGAGATGTTTCAAGGAAGATCTGACCATCAGTAATCGAAATTACGTTTGTCGGTACGAATGCAGATACGTCACCTGCTTGAGTTTCAATAATTGGCAATGCAGTTAGAGAACCAGTCTGGCCTTTAACTTCACCATTAGTGAATTTCTCAACATAGTCAGCAGATACACGAGAAGCACGTTCAAGTAGACGCGAGTGTAGATAGAACACGTCACCTGGATATGCTTCACGACCTGGCGGACGACGAAGAAGCAATGAGATTTGACGGTAAGCCACTGCTTGCTTAGACAAGTCATCATAGATGATCAGTGCATCTTCACCGCGGTCACGGAAGTATTCACCCATTGTACAGCCAGAGTACGGAGCCAGATACAGCATTGCTGCTGGATCAGCTGCAGCAGCTGCTACAACAGTGGTATACGCCATCGCGCCAGTTTCTTCCAGCTTGCGTACTACGTTGGCAATCGTCGATTGTTTCTGACCGATTGCTACATAGATACATTTAATGCCAGAGTTTTTCTGAGCGATGATCGCATCGATCGCCATAGCTGTTTTACCAGTCTGACGGTCACCAATGATCAACTCACGCTGACCACGGCCGATTGGAATCATTGTATCTACTGATTTATAACCAGTTTGTACAGGCTGATCCACTGATTGACGCCAAATTACGCCTGGTGCAACTTTTTCTACTGCATCAGTTAATTTCGCATCGATCGGGCCTTTACCATCAATCGGGTTACCCAAAGCATCGACAACACGGCCTAGAAGTTCAGGACCAACCGGAACTTCTAATACGCGACCTGTACAACGCGCTTTTTGGCCTTCTTGAAGGCTTAAGTAGTTACCTAAAACAACGACGCCCACTGAATCCTGTTCTAGGTTCAGTGCCATACCGTATAAGCCGCCGTCGAATTCGATCATTTCACCGTACATTGCATCAGCAAGGCCGTGAATACGCACAATACCGTCGGAAACCATAACAATGGTTCCTTCGTTCTTAGCGGTCGCGCTGGTGTCCAGATCGCCGATACGCTGTTTAATGAGCGCACTGATCTCGGATGGATTCAGTTGTTGCATTGCGCTATACCTCAATCTTTTTAAAGTTCAGTCTTCTTATATGCAATTAAGCCAGAAGACGAGTACGCATTTTTTCAAGCTTGTTAAGCGCAGAATCATCTATCACTTGGTCGCCTGCACGAATAACTACACCAGCAATAAGCTCTGGTTTTACTTCTACAGAAACATTTACCGCAGCTTCGAATTTTTTCTCGAGCGCTTGCGCTAACGTTTGTTCTTGTACAGAAGTTAATGGGAATGCTGATTCAATTACAACATCCACAGTATTGTTATTCTGTGATTTGAGCTGTTCATATTCTGCAGCAATTTCAGGAAGCAGAGTCAGACGGTCATTTTCTGCAAGCAATGTCAAAAAGTTAGACACTGCTGCGGTCTGATCTTCACCTAAAATTTTAGCAAAAAGAGCCACCTGCTCGGCAGGTGTAAGCTCAGGGCGATTTAGATAAGCTGAAAATGCTTCGTCTTGCACCGCAGCACTGAGCACTTCAAGTACAGTTGACCATGAGTCAGTTGCACTCTGCTCAGAAGCATAAGCAAATGCTGCCTTAGCGTAAGGGCGTGCCAACGTCAAGAGTTCAGCCATAATCCGCCTCTCTTAAAGTTTAGCAGCCAGCTGAGTCAGCATGGCATTGTGAGCTTCTGCATCAACTTGTTGGCTCAGAATTTTCTCTGCACCCGTCACTGCAAGAGCAGCAACTTGTTGACGTAATTCTTCGCGAGCAGAATTGATTTCTGTATCAACAGCTTCTTTTGCTTGTTGACGAATACGCTCACCTTCCGCAGATGCTTGGGTACGAGCTTCTTCTACCAATTGCGCTGCACGACGGTTCGCTTGTTCGATCAATTGAGCCGCTTGTGCCTTTGCTGCATCTAACTCAGCTTTCACTTGTGCTTGCGCGTCTGCAAGGTCAGCTTTCGCTTTTTCAGCAGCATTTAAGCCATCAGCAATTTTACGCTGACGTTCACTAATCGCATTGATTAGTGGTGGCCAAACGAATTTCATGCAGAATGCGACAAAAATCGCAAACGCAATCGCTTGGCCAAACAATGTGAGGTTGATATTCATTGCAAATTCCTCAAATAGTGAATTTCGGAATTAAGCTGATTAACCTACAAATGGATTAGCGAAGATGAAGAACAAGCCAATACCAACACCGATCATAGGTACAGCATCAAGAAGACCCGCGATTAAGAACATACGAGTTTGAAGCTGTGGAGCCAATTCTGGTTGACGAGCTACTGCTTCAAGGAAGCGGCCGCCTAGAAGACCAAAACCAATCGCAGTACCTAAAGCACCGAAAGCGATCAAAATAGCAGATGCAATTGCAACTAGACCTAAAGTGAGTTCCATGATAATTCCTCAGAGGTTAGGTTTATACCCAATTAAATTAAAAATTGTACCTAACCATCTTATGACAGTTAGGCAATTAACATTAATGCTTTTCGCTTGCCATGCTTAGATAAACAATGGTTAGCATCATAAAGATAAATGCTTGCAGGGTGATAATCAGAATATGGAAAATCGCCCAAGGCACAGACAATGCCCACTGGATCCAGAACGGTAATAATGCGATCAAGATGAAGATCAACTCACCCGCATACATGTTACCGAACAGTCGTAGAGCCAATGAAACTGGTCTCGCCAAGAAAGTGGTTAATTCCAGCAACAAGTTGAATGGAATTAAAAGCACTTTAGCAACTGGATTCTTTGGATTGAACGGATTCAGTGCCAACTCACCAACAAAGCCTCCAATACCCTTTTCGCGGATACTGTAGAATAAGATCAGGAAGAATACAGAAATTGACATACCTAAGGTAACGTTTGGATCTGTAGTCGGAACAATCTTAAAGTAAACTTGATGAGGATCTACACCAAGCATCGAACCAATCAACTGCTGAGCTGTATAAGGAATAAAGTCAACAGGGATTAAGTCCATCAAGTTCATGAGGAAAATCCACACGAAAATAGTTAATGCCAATGGTGCAATCAGACGTGACTTACCGTGGAAGGTGTCACGTACACTTGAATCTACAAACTCGATAATCATTTCAATTGCAGACTGGAACTTGGTCGGAACACCAGAGTTTGCAGCTTTCGCCACGACCCAGAACAGCAAACAGAAAATCAGACCCAGCCCGATAGACCAACCCATTGAATCCAAGTGAATAGCAGTGAACCCCATCTGTTGAGCTTCAGCACCGCTCTCGGCCAACTTCCATGTACCGTCCGGCATTTTGCCGTAGGTCATATTGGTCAAGTGATGCTTGATATACTCGGTCGAAGTAAGGGCATGTTCTTCAGCAGCCATAAATCACACCTGGTCAATGTCAAAAAACTAATAGAACAAGCGAACATCGCGTGCTGCTTGATATCTCGCCTGCTCAAAAAAAACTTTTCAATTTTTTGTTGTGCTTAAACTCGTTTTTGTAGACGTGACACCCAAAACGGAGCGACCCACGACATGGCCTGAACGAGCATAAAACCACAAAACAACGCCACCGCTGACAACGGCTTAACATTGCCTAAAATTAAAATGAAGCCAACAATCACGATTGCAAACTTGCCCATCATACCTTTATACATGTTCGAAAGAACCTGTTTAGAGGCACGAGCTCCCGCTGTCCGAAACGATTGCCATGAAAAATAACAGGTCGCAAGCCAACAGACGAACGCCCCTAAAGCGGCACTCAAGGCTGCGGTTGAGTCTTTCACGACCCAGCCGATCAAGGCTGAAACAGGGATCATACACGCTTGTAAGAGGACTAAAGCTTTCGCTAATCGTCGGTCAATCAAGCGACTAGTTCGGCTCATTATTTATTCACTCACTGCAAGCATGCTTGACAAGTTTAGCTGATGATTATTTTTAATCGCAGGCATTATAGAGTTACACCCCTGAACATGCAATCTTTTCCCGACCTTAGTCGTGTTTTTTTCCACAGGCCAAATGCTGGCAAACTAATCAAAACTTGTCTATTTTTTAAATCATTAGCGCGCACTTAACACGCAGTTCTGGGTTTGTCCAGCCAATTTCTGCCAGCCCTGTATAAAGTCCCCTACCCCATTCATGCTTTCATCCACCGTCTGAAAGACAATTGGCTGGAGTTTACGGTACTGACTTTCTCCGGCATGTGCTTCGGCCAGCAGGCACATTTTGGGTTGTGGACGGTGATCATGCAGGAACTTGATCTGTGCCATGGTCGGTGCCACATGCGGATCATCGGTCATGGCGCCCATGAACTTGAGGTTCAGCGGACGTTCCAGATACTGATAGGCATCGTGATAGGCCCAATAAGGACGGGCTTTGCTGACAGAGTGGTAACGCTGGGCTGTGGCCAACATGTTTTGCGCAAAGTCACGTGCATTGTTCCAGTAAATTTCACGATATTGCGGTAATTGCTGGGAACGCAAGGCCGCAATAAAGAAACCGATACGGACTGCATTATTCGGATCCAGCCAGACATGGGTATCGACCGTCTCCTTTAAGGCAGCACCTTTAGGATTACGCATCGGCAAGATACTCAGGATCCCTGATTCCAAAAGAGCGATACTTTTTTTATTGTCCAGCACTTTGGACAGCGGCGCTTCATGGGCCTGTCCCAGCCAGATCACCAGTCCGGCATCTTGAATGGTTTTACGGTGTGCCGGAGTCAGACTGACATCATGACCACTTTGATTGGCCAGTAATAAGGTTGGCTGCTCCGCCCCCTGGGTAATTTTCTTGGCAATCAGATAAATGGGCTGCGTCGAAACCACCAGACTTTGTGACCAGCTGAATGTGCTGAATAAAGCCAGACTACACAGGGCAAGGAAACGGAACATGAGTAGAACTCACCTAAAAACGAGGAAATTGTTAAGTGTTATAATATAACAAAATAGCAAAAATACCTATGCCTGATCGAAACTCCAGGTACTTCATGCTAAGATTTGAAATCTTTTTAATTTTCAGTTTCGCACTTGAGGTGAACTATGGGTTCATGTTCGCACGAGCACCACAACGCATTGCATGGCGTGCACGATCATTCAAATGTCGAGCGCCGTCTTGCAGAAGCGGAAAGTATTTGTGCAGCAACTGGAGCACGACTGACGCCGCTGCGCAAAGAAGTGCTGGAACTCATCCTGAAGGCGAGCGGCCCTATGGGCGCCTATGATCTACTGGCACAAATGAAAAATGCCAGTGACCGTCCTGCTGCACCGCCTACCGTCTATCGTACCCTCGACTTTCTATTAGAAAAAGGCTTTATTCATCGCCTGACTTCTATTAATGCCTATATTCCCTGCTGTCATCCGCGTGAAGGTCACCAGGCTGCCTTTTTAATTTGTACGGCGTGTAAGGCCGTCAAAGAAGCTTCTGCACAGGATCTGCTGAATCAGCTAGATGCTCTGGCCGCCTCTGATGGTTTTAGCTCACACCACAGTATTATCGAGATTTCAGGAACCTGTCAGCAGTGCCAGAACAAAGCATGAGCTCCGATCCTCTGATCCAACTTTCGAATATTTGGGTCAATATTGATGAGCGCGACATTTTAAAAGCCGTAGACTTTTCTTTACAAGAGAGAGAAATTGTCACGCTGATTGGTCCGAATGGTGCAGGTAAATCTACCTTAATTAAAGTCATGCTCGGAATTGTAAAACCACAATCCGGTAAGGTACTGAGCAGCCGGAGCTTAAAATTTGCCTATGTACCACAAAAATTCAATCCATCGCACAGTCTGCCTTTACGTGTCAAAGATTTACTGGCTCTAGAAAAATGTCCAGCCAAAGTTAAAGCAGAAATTATTCGTGATACAGGCATCAGCAAGCTGGAAAATTCCAAGGTGCAGCAATTGTCAGGTGGGGAACGGCAACGTGTATTACTGGCACGCGCCCTGCTGCGCCAACCGGATATTCTGGTTTTAGATGAACCGATGCAAGGTTTGGACATTCAGTCTGAAGCAGAACTGTATGACTATGTACGCAGTCTGCCAGAAAAATATGGCTGTGCCATTTTGATGGTGTCGCATGACTTACAATGGGTGATGCAAGGGACCACGCGTGTCGTCTGTTTAAATAAACATATTTGCTGTAGCGGCTCTCCAGACACGGTACAGCAGCACCCTGAATACCAGGCCATTTTTGGTAGTAACCGGGTATTCTATCAACACCATCACGAGCACTGCGCGCATGGTGATTCGGCCATCCCCTGCCAACAGGACCCTCGTCCACATATTCACCCCGAGCCGGAAGCTTAAACCATGATGGACTGGCTAGACCTCCTTTTACCTGCCTGGATCATGGGAACGCTCCTCGTGTTCCTCACAGCCCCACTTGGCTGCCTGATGTTGTGGCGCCGTATGTCCTTTTTCGCTGATACCATGGCACATGGGACTTTGCTCGGTGTGGCGATCGCGGGGGCCTTAAGCTTACCGCTCTGGATCGGTGTAACCTTTCTGGCTTTACTGCTGGTGGCTATTCTCTGGATATTGCATGACCCACGCCTGCCGAATGATGCTTTGCTGGCCCTGTGTTCGGCGACTTTGCTCTGTTCAGGTCTGCTGTTTATCCAGCATTTACCCAGTTTAAGACCGGAACTACTCAGCTATTTATTTGGTGATCTACTTACCATTTCATGGGCAGATTTACCGACCTTTGCAGCGGTCATTATTCTGGCCCTGGCGGTGCTCTATAAAAACTGGCAGGCACAGATCCAGATCGCGATTGATCCGGATATGGCAGTCAGTGAAGGGGTGAATGCCAAATGGCAGCGCCTGATCTTTATGCTGCTCTTGGCTTTATTTACCGTACTCGCGCTGCGTGCAGTAGGCTCCTTACTGATGGGTGCATTGCTGGTCATTCCAGCCTTAACTGCCCGACTGTTAGCTCATTCTCCCAAACAGATGGTGATCTGGGCTTTTGTGATTGCACAGATTGGCGTGACGGTTGGGCTGTGGTCAAGTGCCGGCTTAAATACTTCGACCGGCTTAACCATTGTCCTGACCATGGCCATGTTATTTGCCCTTATATTTACCCTACAAAAAGTTAGAAAATCAAACTAGGCTGCCATGACGAAGCGTTACTTTATCAGTGCCTGTCTGCTTGGCCAGAAAGTTCGTTATGATGGACAAGACTGTCTAATCAAAGAAATCGTTGAGCAGCTCCTTGCTCAGCAATATGTCAGCTTATGCCCAGAAGTTCATGGCGGCTTGGCCATTCCACGCCCGCCCGCTGAAATTCAACAGGGTTCTGGACTGGATGTACTTCATCAGCAGGCATCGGTCTTGGATAGAGAGGGAGAAGATGTATCACAGGCCTTTATACAGGGTGCTTATGCGGCCTTAAAAGTTGCGCAGGATTTTCAGGTTACAGACGCGATTTTAAAAGCCAACAGCCCTTCATGTGGTAGCCATCTGATTTATGATGGTTCGTTTACGGGAAATAAAATTCAGGGAGATGGGGTTACCGCAGCCTTATTTAAGCAGCATGGTATAAAGGTCATCACAGAGGAAGAGTTTCTAGCAAATTTATCCAGTTTGAATTCTTGAATTTTTTGATCGCTGTCCGAGAAGCCCTATACTCAGCCATTCTAAAAACAACAGCTTATTGATGAATATCCAGACCATTGATCTTTTGACACGCTACCATATTTAGGCGACTCAACGTCTGACGGCAGCACTTGAACCTCTCTCTGATGAGGACTTCTGTAAGGACTGCGGTCTATTTTTTCAAAGCATTTCCGGTACTTTCAATCATTTATTGCTGGCTGACCACTTATGGTTTTCCCGTTTCTATCACGGGTTTTCACCGATACTACCTTTAAATCATATTCTTGAACCAGATCGTACGGCCTTGCTCAAACGACTCAATCAAAGCTGTCTGCAATGGCAAAGCTTAGGCACTGCTTTAAATCAAGACCTTTTAAATAGCTTAATCAGCTATCGAAGCTCGCGTGGCCAAGCTCTGCAACTTCCTTATGCTGCCACATTAATACACGTTTTTAATCATGCCACCCATCACCGTGGGCAAATCACTGCTGCCCTCATAATGCTAGACTACGCCTCGCCTGAACTGGACATGATATATATGCTTCTAGATAAGCAAAACCCCTCAACTCATTGATGTACCAGACTTAATAAAAATGCCGCGCCCGCAAATAAGACCGCAAAACTCCGATTCATCACCTTTTGCTGTTTCGCTGAACTAAGTAAGCGTAAAACTTTGGCAGCAAGTCCGGTATAACCGGCCATCACAATCAGATCAATGATAATCATGGTTGCGGCCATAATTACATACTGAATCCATTGCGGTTTGGACAGATCCAGAAACTGCGGCAATACAGCCAGCAAAAATACAATCGCTTTGGGATTACTCAGATTGACCAAGAAACCGTTTAACAGCAATTTTCCGGCTGATTTACGGGCCAGTTCATGCTGAATCTGGATAGATTGCACTGGTGCTTTCCATTGTAAAAAAGCCAGATAAAGTAAATAGATAACTCCAAACCATTTCACCAGCAAAAATGCCCAAGGTGTTGTGGCAAAAAGCACTCCTGCCCCGGCTGCTACAATTGCAATTTGTACCAGCAAGGCCAGCTGTAGGCCCAGCGCATTCCAGTATCCCTGACGAAAGCCATAATTCAAGCCACTCGACATGGACGCAATTGCACCCGCACCCGGTGAAATACTAATCACCCAGCAGGCCAACATATAGGCAAACCAAACTTGATAGGACATGACATAGCTCAGTAGCAGTTTTGCCGAGTATTATATGACTTTTCCAATATCTTCAGGTCAAAATCCTGGTGAAATTCAAGTCGAATACTATTCACTCTGTAGCGATTCAGGCACAATAGTTTGATTGAAAAACAGAAATTTATTACAGGATTCATGAATGTCTGCCCAATCTGTAATTTTGCCATTACCCTCAGATCATGCTCGTTTTATTGTGCTACGTCTGCAAGATTTAAGCCTTGAAGAACTTAAACAACAATTAGAACTGTTATTTAGTACCCGTGACCGTTTGATTACCCAGCATCCTCAAGCACAAATTAAAACCGCAGTCGCTTTTGGCCCTGAGCTTTGGTCACGACTTTATTCACAAAGCCCTGCCGGCTTTCAACAGCTTGAGCCGATTCAGGGTTCATTTGACATGCCAGTCGTACCTGCAGATGTTCTGATTCATATCGCCAGTGCACGCGCAGATATCTGTTTCGCTTTAAGCCAGGCTTTTTTTGAAGGCATCCGTGACAAAGTTCATGTTCTGGATGAGCGTGTCTGCTTCCGTTATTTTGATGGCCGTGATATTACCGGTTTTATTGATGGGACAGAGAACCCGCAATTTCCTGATGACCGTGCTGAGGTCGCTTTACTCGGTGAAGATGCAGGCATTTTCCAGGACGGTTCATTCATTTTCGCACAGCGTTATGCACATGATCTGGAAAAATGGAAAAAGTTAAAAGTTGATGCCCAAGAACAAGTGATGGGTCGTAGTAAACTGGAATCCATCGAACTGGAGGATGAGGTAAAACCTGAAAATGCGCACGTTGCACGTACTGTAGTGGAAGATGAGGAAGGTGAGGAAATGGAAATTCTGCGTCATTCTCTACCTTATGGTGATGGCCGTGGTGACCAAGGTCTATTCTTTATTGCCTATACCAAAGACTTAACCATTATTGATGCCATGTTAGAGCGCATGTTCGGTACCTCTGGCGATGGAATCCATGACCGCTTGCTACATTTTGTAACTCCAATGGATGGCGCCTATTACTTTGCACCGAGTGAGGAGTTGCTGGAAGAGGTGTTGGAAGGGTAAGAATAAAAAAGCCGGCGTAGGTCTGATTTTTATAAATATTTGAATTAATTAAATAACCTGAATCGCAGATAAGAAATTCACTTAAAAAAAAGGTGGCTGAAAACCATTAGGGAGTTACCACACCACCTACGCCTTCAGCCACCATGTTCCATTTCACATATTTCTTCTGCATCATTGATGATTTTTTCAGAAATTTGAAGCAACCTATTGGAATTTTTTAAAATACAGCAACAAACGTTTGAGAATGGGATCTTTTCTTAGCCTCGCTCTTTAGTGAGGCTTTGATGTTTCTAAAGCTTTCATTTTCCTGTACGCATGCCTTAAACTGCTTGTGCAGTCACTTGTACATACCGCACCACGCCGTCCTGATAAAGCTTAGCGCAAAGCTTCGCAGTCATCTGAATTTTAAAATCATCCAGCACTTGCGCTTTAATGTTTGGTTTGGATTTGTTTGAATTTAAAGTTGTTTCAACATAATTCGCAAAGCCTGAAAATACGGCTTCAGTCAGATCTTCAATCTGAATATTTTTAAATTCAAATTGGGTTAGACAGTCCTGTAGGACCTCTACACTCATTAAGTCGTTTAAATTCACATCAGCAGATTTAAGCAGCAGCTGATATTGACGTTGTTTAAATGGACTTAAATATTCCCAGTTTTTGGTCAGGACCAGATGATGAAAACCGATTCGTGCATTTGAATTCAAAACATTGCGAAGCTGCGCCAGGAATAACGGCACAGGGCTATGATAGGCCGCATCCAGACTAAGCACGACATCAAAACGCTGGGGCAATTGCATGTCTTTTAAATGCAGAAAAGATGTCTGATAAATAGCATTTAGCTCGGGAAGATGCTGTCGAATATTGCTGACATAAGCAGGCTGTAACTCGACACCTGCCAGATACTGGACCTGATACTGCTGTTGCCAATGCAGCAAACTGGCTCCCTGACCACAGCCCAAATCAAGTAATTTATCTTTTGAATTTAAATGGACGGCTTGCGCCAGATGGTCAGCCAGATGACGGCAGGCCGTGACATAATCCTGCTCACCTGCCTGCCAATATCCCAAATTGCTCCAGGGCAACTGTGCCTGATCTCCCAACAATGTTGCCTGAATGGCATATTTATGTTGAGGAATAGCTTGACGCAGTCGCTGGAGCCATTTCATTTTAGTAACCGAGTTGTGGAGCAACCTCTACTTTAGGTTTGAGTCCTTTAAATGGCAACGGCGCACCCAGAATTTCTGCAATTTTCATTGCCGAAGTTACGGCCGATTCCAAAATCGGCAAGCCGTCGCATGACCAGGAACCACAGAAGAAGACTTTACGGTTCAATTCCAGATGGCGTTGCTGTAATTCCTGATTTAGGGCGACCGTATTGGCATCTACCACCGCACGGGTCAGCTTCACCGAAGAAATGATTTTTTTCGGATCAATGTCAGTGACTGGACGCCAGGTCTGAAATACCGGAGACTTACCCACCAGGGTCGGTTCAATGGCATTCAGCCAGATGGTAAACTGCTGACGGGTGAACTTACGGTCCATCATATAGCTCAGTACAGCCCAGTCTTTACGCTTCGGCGGCATCACGCTGCTATCGCTATGAATTACCAGCTCACCCTGTTCAAACTTAAATTTCTTTAACAGCGCAATGTCATCTTTGAATTGTGACTGATCGAGAAATTCTTCAATATGCACGGTGGGTGTTGCCACCACCACCCGGTCAAAACTTTTTACCAGACTGGCCGAATTCTCTACCAGTACCTTGTCATCCTGCTGCTTGATAGACACAATCCGTGCGCCGCTTTCGATTTCAATGCCTTCAATCAGTTTATCGACCAGCGCTGGCGTGCCGCCCTGTAGACGCAGCAAGGCATCCCCATCGGTCAACTGACGCAGGAAGGTGAGTAAAGGTTTGGCTGGCCATTCTCCGATGGTTTTCGGATTACAGGTACAGATGGTATACAGTACCGGCATCACCGCACCATGCCAGAATACTTCCTCGATTTCGTTACGGTTAATAAATTCTGCCAGGCTGATGTCCTGATGATCGGATTTAAAAAATTTCGTCAGCGCTGTTTTGAGTTGCAACAGGCCTTTGACCAGTCGCCAGCCATATTGCTGGATCCCTTTACGGTTATTGATAATTGGAATATTGCCAATTCGGCTGCGTGAAGTGGTTAGCCAGGTTTCGGTCCGGTCTTCAAATAACCAGCTACAGGCCATGTAGGTACGTACCGGATAGGTTTTAATGCCCAGATGAGTGGCCAGGCTCAGCGTATTCTTCCACAGATAAGGATTCATCACACGTAAAGGGGCATCAATCAAGCCACCTTCAAACTCGAGGCTATGGCTGTCCATGCCGCGACCCTGAAGCGCTTCAAAGATGGTGATATGATGTCCTGCGTCCTGAAGAATTCTGGCTGTAGCCAGTCCGGCCATGCCACTACCAATTACTGCGATATCCAAGCTGATCATCCGTCATTGAAAAACTGAAAGAAATTATGAACCATGCACCCGGCAAACAGGTTATTAAAATCTTCCAGAATATTTTTTTTTCGTAAACCTCTATTAACAGAAATTTCCATGATTTTTTATCCCGCTCAGCACCTTGGAATAATTTTTAAAATACGACTGGTTATCTTTATTTTTAATTTAGTTATAAGAAAAAAATATTTAAAAACATATGTTTTTTTTAACCATTATTTTAACAACCGGTTTACAAAAAATCCGCTAAGTGTATAATGTAGCCATTATAAAACTATAAATTCATCCAGAAGTATCAAGATGGATTTATAAGAAAATCACTCAAAACAATAAAAACTACAGCGCATAAAAAGATCAAAGCCTCTGCAAAAGCAGAGGCTTCTTTGTTTTCTGGACTGAAATATCTTTAGCTCTTCACGGGAATTTTACCAAAGCGGCCCTGATTGAAATCTTCAAAGGCTTGAATAATTTCAGCTTTATTATTCATTACAAATGGACCATGCCCCTGGATTGGCTCATTGAGCGGTTCACCACTGAGCAGCACAAACTGGCTGTCCTGATAGGCCTGTAACTGAATCACAGAATCACTGTCACGGGCAAACATAACAATGGAACTGTCCAGCACTTTTTGCGCGCCATTCACCACCAACTCCCCCTTTAACAACACCAGTAGAGTGGTATGGTGTGCGGGTACATCGAGGAAGGTTTCATATTCTGCTTTTAGCTCCCCATCCCATACATTAACCGGGCTGAAAGTTTGGGCAGGACCATGATGTCCTCCATATTCTCCTGCAATCACCCGGATATGCCCGGCCTCATGGTCCATTTCAATGCGTGGAATCTCTGCTTTGGTGATCGCCTGATAAGCCGGCGCAGTCATCTTGTCCTTGGCTGGCAAGTTCACCCAAAGCTGTACCATTTCAAACAGGCCACCCTGCCGGGCAAAGTCTGGAGAATGAAATTCCTCATGAATCACACCTGCACCTGCAGTCATCCATTGCACATCGCCTGCCTGAATCGTGCCGCCACCACCACTGGAGTCCTGATGTGTGACCTCACCCTGATAAGCCAGGGTCACCGTTTCAAAGCCACGATGTGGATGTGAACCTACACCGCGCTGTACCGTCGCGGGATCAAAATGGTAAGGCGCAGCATAGTCCAGTAATAAAAATGGGCTGATGGCCTGACCTAAGCGGTCATAAGAAAACAGGTTTTTGACTGGAAAGCCGTCACCTACCCAGTGCATGTGCTGGTTACGGTAGACACCGATCACTTTTTTCATCTTTTCACTCCTATATAGACGATAGGATAAACATATGCTTATTTTAAGCATTCGCCTGCGCCCAAGATAGAGTAAGATTAATATTCAGTATTCCAAATATAGGACAGTAATATCTTTAAACCGCTAAAAAAACTTTCTATAAGTCTTTAAAAACAATAGAAATTAGGCTTTGTCCTATTTTCAAGATTAAGCTTCCTGTAACCTGGGCTTATTTTGTCTCATTTTCATGACTATTATGGAGCTCAGGGACGTCGGCAATACATAGCTCAAGCCGGTGTCTCCAATACTGAATAACGAGGAGTATAAAAATGGCTAAGCCCTATGTACGTTTAGACAAAGACAATGCAGCTGTTCTGTTAGTAGATCATCAAACCGGTCTGCTCTCTCTGGTGCGTGACATTGATCCGGACAAATTTAAAAACAACGTGCTGGCACTGGCTGCCGCTGCAAAATACTTTAATCTTCCTACTATTTTAACCACCAGTTTTGAACAAGGCCCGAATGGTCCTTTGGTCCCGGAACTGAAAGAAATGTTCCCAGATGCCCCGTATATCGCCCGTCCTGGCCAAATCAATGCCTGGGATAATGAAGACTTCGTGAAAGCGGTTAAAGCAACCGGAAAAAAACAACTGATCATTGCAGGCGTAGTCACTGAAGTATGTGTGGCTTTTCCTACGCTTTCAGCACTCGCAGAAGACTTTGAGGTTTTTGTCGTCACAGATGCTTCGGGTACATTTAACCATCTTACCCGTGATTCTGCTTGGGATCGTATGTCTCAGGCAGGTGCACAGCTTATGACCTGGTTCGGTACTGCATGTGAATTGCACCGTGACTGGCGTAACGATATTGAAGGTTTGGGGGCTTTATTTGGCAACCATATTCCTGACTATCGCAACCTCATCAACAGCTATAACCAGAATATTGCAGAAAAATAATCCCATCGAGTACTTAAAAGCGGCCTTCGGGCTGCTTTTAAACCCACTGACCCTTGCTCCGTTCAGAAGAGATGCTTTGGGAATTGGTCTGATTTATCCTATGCTATAACTTTGAGATGAATTCAATATGCCGGGCTAATACATGCATTCATTTGATGACTATTATTATTTTTATCTGGTCGTGAAACATGGCGGCTTTAGTGCAGCCAGTGAAGCCGCCAATATCACCAAGTCCAAACTCAGCCGGCGTATTCTGGACCTTGAAGCACAATTCAATGTCACCTTAATCCAGCGTTCCACACGCCATTTTAAAGTTACGCCCTTAGGTCAGGAATTCTTTCAGGAATGTGAAAAGATCATTCATCAGGTCGAATGCGCGCACAGTGTCCTGCTGAAACAGAGGAGCGAACCGCAAGGCCTGATCAAGCTCAGCTGCCCGTCACTCATGATGCACTATCAGGTGCGCAGCTTATTAAATGATTTTTTGCAGACCTATCCTCAGGTTCAGGTAGAAATGGAGCTGACCAGCCGGCGTGTCGATGTGCTGCATGATGATATTGATCTGGCAATTCGTACCAACTTTCAGGCGAATGAAGACTCCAGCATTGTGGTTCGTGATGTGATTAAAACCACGCACTGTTTAATCGCCAGCCCAAGTCTGCTAAAGAACCGCCAGATTGAGTCTCCGGCAGATCTACATCAATTTCCAACCATCGTTCTGGGCACACAAAAACCACACCACTCTTGGCTTTTACAGCATATCAACGGTCATGAACAAATCGAAATTCCCTTACAGCCACGTATTAAAAGCAATGATTTAGCCGGAGTATATTATTCGGTGATGGATGGCTTGGGAATTGCCGACCTGCCTTATTTAACCGTTGAAAAAGATATACAG
Organism: Acinetobacter sp. S4397-1; assembly: GCF_024129285.1. NCBI lineage: Bacteria > Pseudomonadati > Pseudomonadota > Gammaproteobacteria > Moraxellales > Moraxellaceae > Acinetobacter > Acinetobacter sp. S4397-1. The sequence continues at coordinate 36,229 of NZ_JAMXXZ010000014.1, read as the reverse complement.
GCAGGCCGCCTGATACATATTTTGCCTGAATGGTGTTCCAATATGGGCACCGTACAACTGGTCTATGCCTCACGCAAAGGACAACGTCTGGTGATGGAAAAGCTAATCGAACATCTGATACAGGGTTTAAGGACTACCGCCACCCAGCATAGAGGCTATATCAGCTGAGTCTTTTACAGCCTAAATAAAAAATCCAGCCTGTAGGGGCTGGATCTTGGCAGTTAGATCGAATCGATCAGATTTTACCGACCAGGTCAATTGAAGGAGCCAGTGTCTCTTCACCTTCTTTCCACTTCGCAGGACATACCTCACCGGGATGGGCATACACATATTGTGCTGCTTTGATCTTACGCAGCAGTTCCTGGGCATCACGGCCAATACCACCGGCATTGATCTCAACGATCTGGATTTTACTATCCGGATCGATCACAAAAGTACCCCGATCTGCTAGGCCTTCAGCTTCGATCAGCACATCGAAATTTTTAGACAAGGTCCAGGTTGGATCACCAATTAATGGATACTGGATTTTACCAATCACGTCCGAAGTATCATGCCAGGCTTTATGAGTAAAATGAGTATCGGTAGATACGCCATAGATTTCCACAGCCAGCTTCTGGAATTCAGCATAGTTATCCGCCAGATCACCTAATTCGGTTGGACACACAAAGGTAAAGTCTGCAGGATAAAAAAAGACCACGGACCATTTTCCTTTCATGTCCTGCTCAGACACTTCAACAAACTGGCCGTTGTGATAAGCAGTGGCCTTGAATGCTTTGACTTCAGTATTGATTAAGCTCATTCGATTTTCCTATCTATTGCTAAAATTGTGTATTCATTCGATACAGCTAGAATACAGAAAACCAATCAATAGGAAAAACCGCAAATTTCCATAAAAACTATCGGATTTTTAGATTAAAATTTTCTATTGAATATTCAATTTTTATTTATTTCTTCAATAATAAAGAATCCCAGCTTTGTACGGGAAGCTATTTAAATTCCCGCCTTCTTTGGAAAGTTTTATTTTTAAGGCCAGGCCAGTGAGCGATTCTCCACCTAAATAAAAAAGCCCACCAGATTGGCAGGCTTTTGAGCGGATCATCTACCGGTTTTCAGTACTTAAAACGGATATATATACTAAAAACAAATATATTCTTATATTACAATTGATTATATTAAAACGTAAAGTATTTTGTCAATTTTTTTATTGTAAATTTAACAAAACTACTTACTGCACAATACGACTAATATGTCACAAAGACACCTCCATAAAATTAGTGTTAATTAAATGGTCGTTTTCTTTACATTTAAAACATGATCCTAAAATTACATTTTTTATTCAAAAGAACGTAAAGAAATTGCGATAATAAATCTATGTAAAGTTTAGGTACGTTTTATTATGATTATTGGATATGCTCGGGTCAGTACACATGACCAAAATCTAGATTCACAATTAGATGCACTCCAGAAGGCAGACTGTGAACAAATTTTTCAGGAAAAGATAACTGGAAAATCTAAGGATCGTCCTGAATTGTTAAGTTGCTTGAAAGCCCTAAGAAAAGGTGATGTTCTGATTGTGTGGAAACTTGATCGCCTTGCCCGTTCATTAAAAGATTTAGTCGAGATTATTACTGACTTAAATCAGCGTGAGATAGGCTTTAAATCGCTTACAGAAGCAATTGATACCACCTCTGCTACTGGCAGGCTAGTGTTCCATATTTTTGGGGCATTAGCTGAATTTGAGCATAGTTTAATTCGTGAACGCACCATAGCAGGCTTGGATGCAGCAAGAGCTAGAGGACGTAAAGGTGGACGCAAACCATCCATGTCTGAAAAAGATATTAAAAAGGCCCAAGCTATGTTACGAGATCCTCAAATTACTAAAACAGAGGTAGCAAAACATTTTGGAGTAAGCCGAGTCACGCTGAATAACTCACTGAATAAATCTTAGAATTGTTCTTAGTTGCTATCTAACAAGAATTTCATATATTGGGGATGTATTTTCTTAATATCTATTCCTAACCCTTGGAATAGTAAACTAATTGCATCTTCCTTTTCTTTTTGCAGTCTATTATTAAAATCTTTTAAATTTTTGGAATCAGCATCACTATAACAATGCTGATAGCCTGAAACTATCTGCTCCATCCTAGTTATAGTTTTACTAAAGTTTAGCTTCATTTTAATATTACTATTGATATTCGTTAGATGACTTAGATTATCTCTAACATTTTCAATAACATGAGGTGGAATATACCAATCATATTTTGAATTCTCATATCGTAAGTCTAATCCTAAAAAATTTACTGTTTCATTTTCAGAAATAATCTGTGTTTTTGACTTTTCATCAATTTCAGGAAGTGTTAAACCTAAGTTACTCAATTCTTGGAAAACTAATTCAAATACCTCTTTACACTGCTGTTCGGAATCAAGAAAAAATATCAGATCATCCGCATAACGGACATGTTTATATTTTTGCTTAATAAGCCAATTATCAAAATCATTTAAGTAAAATGATGCTAGTAAAGGTGATAGAGGCATCCCTTGTCTGACACCTTTCCCAATCTTAGACTCAATTAGCTTTTTATGCGTCTTTGCATATTCATGAGGAATACTTGGATCGCAGCAAATTATGGATTCAAACAAATAGAGTATGTCAGTTGGTATATTTTCTCGTATTTCTTTTAGCAAAGTTGCCCGAACTAAATTATCAAAAAACGATGCAATATCTGTTTTTAAAACAAAGGGCTTTGTATTTCTTAAATCTTTTGCCTTTTGTCTTGCTCGAAATATACCTACACCTGAAACAGAAAAATCGTTAGATTTAAGTACAGCTAACTCATGTTTTAAGTTCTGGGCAATGTAATCAATTAAAATCATCTGCACTAGACGATCTCTAACGGTTGGTATGCAAATTAAACGTGGCTTTTTACTAGGATTCTTTTTATTCTCAATAATTACAGGATACAGTTTTTGAAATCTATAGCTTTGAGTTTCAATTAATTTTATTAAAGACTCTAATTGAACATTTAAATTATTCTCAAATTCTTTAATTGAAACATAGTTGGTATGATATTTTTTATCATAATTTTTAATATTTTTTTGTTTGAAAATTTTAAATTTTTCATCAAAATTTTCTTTAACAAAGTCTTTAAAAAACATAATTTTATATCTCTTTCTTCTCCATTGCGTCCTTGTAAAGCTATCTCGCAACGGTTAAAAAGGGACACATCCATTCAAATGGTAATAGCTCTTCTCATCGGTGATAAGACTAGCCAGTCCATCCTCATGGTTCTGTTCTGATGCACATTTCTGTGTTGTCGAGCGAACCAATGGTTTACAACAGTGTGAGCAATTTATTGCCATCTTTTTTCTTGAAATGCTGCTATCAGTATAACATAAAACAACATCGAGAATCAACACGAAAAACTCCACAATTATCAACATAACCACCTGATTTTCCTGATAATTTTTTGACAAAAATATCAAAACCAACTGAAACAACCACTTGACAATATAGAGAATATCGGTTCTCCAAACCGCCCGTAGCCCCACGCCCACCATCTTGAAAAAGCCAAGTACCCCCCAAGTAATGATAGCAAGGGGACTGTTACATCCATTCAAATGGTAATAGCTCTTCTCATCGGTGATAAGACTAGCCAGTCCATCCTCATGGTTCTGTTCTGATGCACATTTCTGTGTTGTCGAGCGAACCAATGGTTTACAACAGTGTGAGCAATAGTAGGGTTTTAACCGACCATTTAGATATTTGAAATATATAAGAGTATTTGTATATCAGCAACATACAATAAACAATCAACTGTAATAAATAGTAAAAAACCATTTAGATAAATCTAAATGGCTTTATATTTCTAAATATCCAACTTCGGTAAACTTCTCACAATCTTCATTGTTTCCAAACTTACTGTAATCACACGCAAGAACAAATCCAATGGGTATCTAGCATCACCCATAGTTTCAATTGCCCAATCATTCGCATCATTCACAATACCACTGTCTTTATGTGTAGAAACGCCTTGACGCTCCATTACCCATTCAAGTGCAGACTTACCGTTTACCACGTAGTCATAAGCCTCTAACGGTATTTCACGGATAGTAATGGCATTGTTATAAATCACCGTATCCTTTTGGTCTTTTTTAGGGAATTTCATTTTGGTCACATAGAAGTCTTTATCTTCTAGTTGCTTTAATGATTTACTGCCTAAATCTAATTTAGCTTTGTAAGGCTCTACGGTTTCGTAATTTAAATGCCAATGTGCCAAATCTCGCCCTGCTTTAGAAAATGCCCAAAAATCTTCAGCTTTTTTCACACATGGGATACGTGGTAATTCTTTAGGGCTTTGTTGCACAAAGATTTGAAATGCAAAGCGCCCCTAATTGAGCCAAATTTAAGGCGTAACTTGGGTAAGTGGTCGACCTAATTCCGTAAATCTGTTGAGGACTGCTACACGTGCATGAATTTCATTCACCTGACTAGGAAAGCTTCTTGCCATTAATTTATCGCCTAATAATTTGATGCAATCCATCTTGGTTTCCACCAAACTGCGGCGATGATAGCCTGACCATTTTTTCCATAATGTCCTGCCTAAACGTTTAACTGTTCGAAGTAATTCATTTCGCTCTAGCGAGCTACTCTTTGTATCTTTCCATGGTTTCGCATTTTTTCTAGGTGGAATCACCGCATGTGCTTGCCGATCTGCAATGACCTGACGGCATTGCTTGGTGTCATAAGCTCCATCGGTATAAACAGAGTCAATCTGCTCATCTTGTGGAATCTGATTAAGTAAATCACCAAGCACCTGTGAATCACTGACATTATTGGTTGTGAGCTGAACTGCTCGTATTTGTAGGGTTTTGGCATCTATACCAATATGTAGTTTACGCCATTGGCGACGATATTCAGCTCCATGTTTCTTGCGTTTCCATTCGCCCTCACCTAGAAACTTCATGCCTGTAGAGTCTACGAGTAGATGCAGCCCATCGCTACTTTTTTGGTAGCTGATTGCAATATCAATATGCTTTTGTCTTCTACAAAGCGTACTGTAATCTGGTGCGGTCCAATTTAATCCGCAAAGTTTAATCAGACTTTGCACAAAGCCAGTGACTATACGTAAAGATAGACGGAATAAGGATTTAATCATTAAGCAGCATTGGATAGCTGCGTCGGAGTAGGTTTGATTTCGCCCTTGTTTGCCTTTTGATGGAGCATACCATTGCGTAGCAGGATCAAACCAAATGGCAATATTTCCGCGACTCATGAGTGCTCGGTTATATGCGGGCCAATTGGTTGTGCGGTAGATTTTGTTGTAGGCTTCTTCATTTGAAAATTATATCGCTGAAAAAGCCTTGACAGATAGGTTTGTGCAACAAAGCCACTATGGACATAATATTAAAGAAAGCATCATAAAAGTCTATTCAAAAAACTTCACAGCCATGTTATCTAATCTCTCTTTCACCACCTCCCAATCAGGCATCACTTGAGTCAAAAGTTGGTAGAACCGATCACTATGGTTATGCTCAACTAAATGGCATAACTCATGCAGAATCACATAATCAATGCAGATTGTAGGCGCTTTAACTAGATGAGGATTGAGCGTAAGTACACCTGATGGAGAGCAGTTTCCCCACTGTGTTCGCATGGTCATCAAACGAATATCAGGCTGAGTTTCAACCCATAAGGCCTGTTCTAGAATACGTTGCAAACGTATTTCAAATATGACTTTTGCTCGCGATCTATACCATTCATTTAAGTGAGATTTAATACTTTCAATATCCGTATCTAAGGTGTTTACCTCCAATCTTCCCCTCAGAAGTTTTACACCTTTTGGCTTGGTATCATCATGAATCACTTTTAATTGATACTGTTTACCCAAATAAAAGTGGCTTTCACCACTTTTATATTGGCGAGGCGTGATAAATCTGCTTTGCTCACGGAACTCTCGTAATTGTTTATAGATCCAACGACTACGCTGCTTTACAGCTTCAATGATTGTTTTATCATCTGCATTTAACGGTGCCGATACAACTACCCGACAATCAGCATAGACTTTAATCAGTATCTTTTCAGTACGGCTAGGACTTTCAAGCACCTCAAAATCAACAACTTCACCACCATAAATGATGCTTAACTTTTTCTCATCTAGCATATTCATCCTAGAGCCCATTTAAACCGACCCGAGTAATTTGTACGATCATTTCCACAATTTTTTTGGCTTGATCCATACCACTCCCAATGGATTTACATTCACGGAACATCTGCGGTAATAGTTTTTTACGGATATCTGCTTCAATATTTTGTGGATTAATTGAGTTTTCAGCTACAGAACTCATCACAGAACGATCAACCTCAAAAGCGAGTTGAATCCACTTATCTTGATTCTGTTGATCTGTTATCGAGAATGCTTCAGGTAATAGTTTCTTAAAGACACCGAAATAAGCTTGAGCATGCTTATTGCCACTGAACACATCAGGAATTTCATCTAAACGACGAGCTTCAACTTGTTCTTCGAACTCTCTAAACAGCATGTGTTGCTTCAATGGGTGATCAAACTCTTTCTCAGCCTCTTCAATAACTTGACGTAACAGCTTAGAGAAAGCCTCCTGAGCATAGGGATCATCACGCAATTGCTGCTCAATCATCTTCGTTACACGAGTTTTGATGATATCCGTTTCATTACGTGTTTTCTCTTCACTCCAATCTTCAGGCTGAGCTATTTTACCCATCTTGCCGACTTCATAAACTCCATCAGGGTCTTTTACCTCAATACCCACAACATGTTTATCAAGAAGTTTTTTGACTTGCTCAGCATACTGATCATAGTCAATCGTCTCTCCAGCATCTCGTTTCACAATCTGACGCAAGCTTGTAAATAGTTTGACTGTTTCTTTGTAGTGCTGACGATCTGCATCAGAAAAGCTTTTATCTTCAAAGAAGGTTGCTGACTGCAACGCAACTTTTAAACAACTGGCAAATTCTGTAAGTGCTTCATAAAAATCATCACGAACTTTCAAGTGAATATCGACTAACTCACCCTCACGTTCTTCAATGCGTGGGACTAAAACTTGGCGCAACTGCTCTGGATCATTTTTATTTTTGACATCAGCAAAAATTGCCCAAAGTGCTTTATACAAACGAGGTAAACGTTTGTATTCAGAGCTCATTTGCGTATATAAGCCTGTAAGATCATTGATATCATAGCCACCTTGGGTACGGGCAGCGAGATCTTGATAATCAAGAATCGTAGCGTCCAATTCTTTTAAAATACCTCGATAGTCGATCAATAAACCAAACTTTTTCATTGGATGAAGTCGGTTTACACGCGCAATTGCTTGAATCAGATTGTGCTGTTTTAAATTTTTATCAATATAAAGAACAGCATTTTTAGGTTCATCAAAACCTGTTAAGAGTTTATCCACCACTATCAGTAATTTCAGCGAATCATCTTTTTCAAAACGCTCAATTACTTGTTTGGTATAAGTTTGCTCATCCTGAGTGCCGACATTGTCTTTCCACCATTGGGTCACTTCAGGGGTAGTCGATTCATCAACATCAGTATTTCCTTCACGACTATCAGGTGGGCTCATCACCACAGCAGACTCAAACAAGCCTGCTTCATCCAAGTACTTTTTATACTTAATCGCTGAAGCCTTGCTATCGCAAGCAAGCTGTCCTTTTAAACCATCATCAATATTTTTCACAAAGTGATTGGCAATATCTAACGCAATCAGGCGAATACGATCATCCGCAGTATAAATCTCACCTTTTCTCGCAAATTTACGTTTTAAATCTGCTTTTTGCTGATCATTTAAACCTTCTGTTATCCGTTCAAACCACGTATCAATCGCTCGTTCATTGACATCTAAATCAGGAATTCGTTCTTCATAGAGCAAAGGCGTTACGGTTTTATCTTCTACCGCTCTTTGCATCGTATACGCATGAACAATAGGACCAAACTTGTTAACGGTCTTTTCATCTTTAAGCAATGGTGTACCTGTAAATGCCACGAATGCCGCATTTGGAAGTGCGAGTTTCATACGTACATGGTTTTCACCACCTTGGCTTCGATGCCCTTCATCAATCAAGACAATGAAGTCTGAACTTTTATTGACACATTCAGGAAGTTTGGTTGCTGAGTTAAATTTCTGAATCAAAGAAAACATGATTCGCTCTGTGCCTTTGCCAATTTGTTCAGCCAAGCGTTTACCTGAAGTCGCCATGGCGTTTTGCTTGTCTCTTTTCCCTGTCAGTTCGCCACCAGAAACAAAGGTTTTACTGAGTTGATCTTCTAAATCAACACGGTCAGTAACAACCAAGATACGGCATTGTTTTAAAGCCTCATGTAAGATCAAAGCTTTACTAAGAAAGACCATGGTAAAAGATTTACCTGAGCCCGTTGTATGCCAAATCACACCACCTTCACGACCACCCTTGCTATTCTTAGTACTAATACGCTCAATGAGTCGTTTAATACCAAAAATTTGCTGATATCGAGCAACAATTTTTCCTGCTTTCTTATCGAAAAGCATATATAGGCGAACCATTTCGAGTAGTCGTTCAGGCTTTAATAGACTAATCAGCAGTTGATCTTGACCTGTAACAGCTAAGTCTCCACCTGCAATTAGGTTTTCATACCAATTTAAGTCATCGACTGGACGATAAGAAAATAGGCTCTGTTTTTGTGAAGCAGTTAATTTCTTATTTTTAAGCGCATACATCTCTGCATCAGAAATATCTTCTTCTCGCCACGCTGCCCAAAACTTAGCAGGGGTATTACATGTGCCGTAACGCCCTTCATGTCCATTTATAGAAAGTAGTAGTTGGCTATAGGCAAACAGATGTGGAATTTCATCAGGTCGCTGATTACGAAGCGTCTGAGAAATGCCTTCATTAATCGTTGGACCTTTCTTAGCCTGACTATCAGGGCGTTTTGCTTCAATTACCCCTAAAGGAATACCATTTACAAAGCAAATGATATCGGGTCTTCGTGTATCTACACCACCTGAGCGTGTGACAGCAAATTCTTCAGTATATGAAAAATCGTTGTTATGAATGTTATGCCAATCAATCAATGGAATCGTAGGGCTAACCTTTTTTCCATTCACAAATTCGGTGACAGGAATGCCATAGAATAAGTGGTTATACATTTTTTCGTTGGCAGTCAGTAGCCCTTCATTCAAAGCAGGACTACAGATTTCGGCAATTAAGTTATCAACTGATTTTGGCGATAGTGGATATTCTTTGCCTGCGAATGGAAAAGTACGCTTAGAGAGCTCTTTACGTAAAATTTGACGTAAGACAACTTGGTCTTGTTTTCCATCACGGGCAACGAGTGCCTGTGATGGGGATAAGAATGACCACCCCAAATTACTCAGTAGAGTCAAAGCTGGAAGCTTTGCACTGTATTCTTCTTGAAATTTTGGCGTGTAAAGTTGATTCATTCTTTTGCTCTTGCTTTAGTTTCACATGTACTGTGATAGTTAAATATGTTTCAAAACTCTAAAAATCAAAGTCTATCGAATATTGATCCTTTATATGGAGAATGTAACTTCTCATACAAACGAGTCGCATAATCATCTGTCATTCCAGAAACATAATCACAAATAACTCTCATTCTTTTAGAATCTGAATCTTGTCGCTCATAACGAGATAATGTTGAACTTGGCAGAAGTCTTTTGGGATCAGAAGCCAGTGTATCAAACAACTCCATAACTAATTTTTGCCCTTTAAACTCAAGCTGTTGAACATTGGTACTTTTAATTACTTTGTTTTCCACTAATTCAAAAATATGATCTAAAAGTAATCTGTGCTCTTTATTTAACACTGCATTCCATTTAATCAAATTACAAGATGCAGATGAAATAGCCGAAGTTTTCACCTCAATATTTGTAATAAAGAAATTGACTAAATCCCCGATTTGATCCTTACGTTGATAGCTTTCTTTTGAAAACAGCTTCTCGGCTATAGTAATGCTATTAAATCCACAACTATTAAAACGTTCTTCTTTAAGAACATTACTATCCTTTTCTTGAGCTTGATTATGATCTTCCCAATCTGTACGAGTGATCATTCCTAAAGAAATAGCATCTTCCAAGTCATGTAAGCTGTATGAAATATCATCAGCAAGCTCCATAATAGATGTATCCAAAGCTTTGTTGGCTGGTTTCAAATGACCTGATTTATGTGGTTCTAATTTAGTAAACTCAATTATGTTTGAATTTAGAGGTTCAAGAATCCAATCTACAACTTTATCTTCGGTATCTAAATAACATTTAGGAGGTTTCTGTTTTTTAGACTCAGATAACCAACGTGGAGATTTGAGCTCCCCATAGGCACTTTCTTGTACTGTTGCTGTATAAGAGGATGGATATTTTAGTACCCCTAATAGCAAACGACGGGTTGGATTTAAGCCATAATTCTCAGTGTACTTGTCTAATTGCGTGAGAATTCTTAATGTTTGCCCATTTCCTTCAAAACCACCATGTTCACGCATACGAATGTTTAGAGCGACTTCACCACCGTGACCAAAAGGTGGATGACCAATATCATGAGCTAAGCAAATCGCATTCATTAAAGCTTCATCTGGCAAAACATCATAAATTTCCTGATCTTGATTTTTATATTTTGCTTTTAAACTTCGCAAAATACCTGTTCCAATTTGAGCAACTTCCATTGAATGGGTCAGGCGGGTACGATAAAAGTCACTCTCTCCCAATCCTAGAACCTGAGTTTTTGATTGCAAGCGTCTAAAGGCTGCTGAATGAATTAAACGAGCATAATCTCGCTCCCACTCCGTACGCTTATCATTGTCTCTACGTTTATTTTCTTCACGACGACTTTCCCATACATCTAACATTAACAACCCTCTGATTTAATTAAAATTTAATATTACATATCCAGCATCTAACTACAGGTTTATTTATTTAATAAAATAATCAAGCACCTGATTTAATTATTAATATTTCCACCCTTGATCAGCCTAAAGCTCAACTGATAACGATAAAACTCAATATTCTGAGCCACACTCAATGCACGACGGATTCTTAAGTCATCTTCTAGTGCAATGATGACACCTTTAACTTGCTGATCGGCCTCAGCCAATTCATCTTTGACATAACCCATATAGCGTTGAATTTGCCCCACAACACGATCACTTGCACGACCACGCTTTAGCTCAACAACAAGTAATGTTTTCTTATCTTTACTGATTGCCAAAATATCGATAGGTCCTGTATCGGATGGATACTGCTGTCCGACCAATTGTCCCTCTTCGGTATAGATGTCATACGTCAAACCCAATTCAGTTTTAGACCAATTCTCTACCAAGAAATGCTCTAAATGCTTTTCTAAAGCAAAAGCTGTTGGGTCTTCAAGTACTTCATCGGGTTCGAGATGTTCAACTGTTTCTTTTCCATCAATAAGCGTTTTAAGCTCTTCTGCATACTTGGTGATATTACAAACCGCACCTGCTGATCCCGATGAGTTCTTTAGCTCTTGAGACATCAGTTCTCTAGGTAAAGTCTGTTCAAACCATTCAACTTTTCTGCGATGGCTTAGTTCACCAGAAGGCACGTAGTAGTAGTCTGAAATGACTTTACCTACTAAGTAATGACCATCCCCACGAGGGGTAAGAATGATATCACCTTGTTTAATTCCTTTTGAAAGGGTATGTAACATGCCACAGGCTAAGCCTGCCGAAATTTTGGTTTTGTCAGGTAAAGCATTGAGATAAACAGGAATAAAACAATGATTAAACTCGCGCCAATCATCAGGTAAGTCATGTGTTAAGTCTTGGTCAATGTTCCAGTTGGCGGCAATAAAGCCGCCTTCTAGAAACTCTTGAGCAAATACAGACTTCGCACCCGCCATAATGCGGTAGTAGCTAGGCGTCATTTGCATCATTAGGCACCCACCTTGACACGTTTTTTGCCTGTCAAAAGTTGTTGCATGAGTGCTTTTTTCTCTTGCTTTAAGCAATCAAGTTTTTTTTGCAAGGTCTCAATTTCTTGATCAGCACTTGAAAGCACAGAAACAATCTTGTTTTGCTCTTCTATTGAGGAAGGTATTTTTATTTTTTCCTTCAAATACAAGTTAAAATTGAAAGTCATTTTTTCAATATGTACACCATAGCTACACAAAAATGCCTTCCAATACATAAATTTTTGCTTACTAAACCATGTAAAAAACTCAATATCGATTTTCGATTTATCTTTGGGCACTAATGCAATATACGAGTCTGATATATGACAACCATGGAATTTTTTAGTAACCAGACCTGTTGCACCATGAACTATTTGCATTTTTGAAATCAAAAAATCACCCTCAAAAGCAATATTCATCTTTTTTGTGAGAATCTCATATCCTTTAAGAGTCTCACGAAGAATAACTCCTTCTGATCGGCGCTTTACACTGAGAAGTTGATAATCACTCTCATCACACCAATTGACTGGACGTTTTACTTCCTTAAGTAAACTACCAATTTCATATTCTTTCCACTCATCTAAAAATGGGAACCCATCACTTGCCAACAATCTTTTTCCCCCTGTCAGCAACTGCTGCATCAACGCTTTTTTCTGCTGTTGGCTATTTTCAAGCAGTTTTTCAGTCGCTGAAATTGCTTGATCCCAAGTTGAAAGGATTTGGGCAATTTTTTCCTGTTCTTGATAGGGTGGTAAAGCTATTTTTAACTTTTTAAAGTACGGCAATCCGATTGTTTTAATAGTAGAACCAACAGCCTGACGCTCAAACTCCGTTTTATTTAACTGTAACCAATTATATAAAAACCAACTATTTATTTTATGAGAATTATCACATTTCCATGCAATAAAATGCTGACTAACAGCCATAGGCTCATACATAACTGCACTTTTACCAATGCCAGCATCACGAGATAAAACAACCGTTTCAGCAGGTAAAAGTACAGCCGAACTATTTTTAACACCCTCTTCTGAAATTTCTTTAGACGTGTTAAAAATGTACCCTTTATCTAAACGGTTACTATCAGCTAAAGAAATCCATTTGATTCCTCCATCCCAATATTCAGGAAAAGACTGGCTAGGAGTATGTCCACTACAACGTACTGCAAATTTATCTAGCAAATCATACTTCCATTCTTTTGGAATAGAAGTAGGATCGATTTTACGCGCCATAACCCAACTCCTCTAAATACTTCGCCATTTGAACTTCAAGCTCAGCAAGTTGAGTCTTCAATTGCTCACGCTCAGCACGAACAGCAACCAAATCAATCTCTGCTTCTTCTTCAAAGGTATCCACATAACGAGGAATGTTTAGGTTGTAATCATTGTCTTTGATTTCCTGCAAAGTCGCCAAATACGCATACTTATCTACACTTTCACGAGCACGATAGGTTGCAATAATCTTGGCAATATTATCTTCGGATAAGTTATTTTGATTCTTACCTGACTTAAACTCACGACTTGCATCAATAAACAAAATCGAATCATCAGACTTTTGCTTTTTGAAAATTAAAATCGCAGCAGGAATGCCCGTACCGTAGAACAACTTTTCAGGTAAACCAATCACCGCATCTAATAAGTTTTCGTTAATCAATTTCTCACGAATCTTCCCTTCAGATGAGCCACGGAATAACACGCCATGTGGAACCACAACACCCATACGACCCGTAACAGGTTTTAGCGTCTCAATCATGTGTGAGATAAACGCATAATCACCTTTGGTCTTTGGCGGTAAACCACGACGGAAACGATCAAACTTATCATTTTCAGCTTGCTCATAACCCCATTTATCTAATGAGAATGGCGGGTTTGCAGTCACAATATCAAATAACATCAAGTCGCCATTTTTATCCAATAATTTTGGATTACGAATGGTATCTCCCCACTCAATTTTGTGGTTGTCTTCGCCATGCAAGAACATGTTCATTTTGGCTAATGACCACGTTGAACCAATCGCTTCTTGCCCATAAAGCGCATATTCTTTGCTGTTGTGATTTGATACAACTTTACGACCACACTTCATCAACAGTGAACCAGAACCACATGCAGGGTCACAAATACTGTCGCCTTTCTGTGGATCAAGTAACTCCGCAATTAAGTCCGATACTTCAGGTGGTGTATAGAATTCACCGGCCTTTTGACCACCACTCGCAGCAAAGTTTTTAATCAAAAACTCATAACCGTTACCAATCACATCAAGTGAACCAACACGGCTTGGTTTGAGATCCAACTCAGGCACAGCAAATACTTCTAAAAGATCTTTTAGAATCGTATTTTTTTGCTTTTCTTCGCCCAATTTATCGGTATTAAACGAGATATCCTGGAAAACACTTTTACCTACATCTTTGAGCTTTGTACCATTGGCTTCTTCAAGTGCATGTAAAGCCATATCAATACGTTCACCATTACCAGGCTCAAAGCGACGCTCATGCAAGGTATAGAAATTAGATTCACGAGGCAGTACAAAACGCTCATTTTTCATCATTTCTTCAATCAGTTCAGGCTCATCACCATATTCATTTTTATAATTATCGTAGTGGTCTTGCCATACATCAGAGATGTACTTTAAGAACAACATTGTCAAAATATAATCTTTATAGGTATCTGCACTTACCGTGCCACGGAATACATCACATGCCGACCACAGGGCTTTATTGACAGTATCTTGATTGATTTGAGTAACCATTATTTGTTTCCTTGGAGCAGTTGTTTAAACATGCCCATCATCATTTGTTCACGATTTTTAAGTAATTGTTGGGTCAAGATCTGCTCTTGCTCCCAAATACGGTTTAATTCGATTATGTGTTGCTGAATGTCCAAGCTAGGGACTTCAACTTCAAACTGGCTGACTGTGGATACGCTGAGCATCGGCATCTTCGAACCCTGACTTTCTTTGCGTAACTCATATTGCACATGAGGTTGATTCAAGTACCAGCATAAGTACTCAGGCAGTACATTTTGATTTGGCATCAGAATCAAAAATTGACTACTCACAATGAGTGGTCGTGCTTTTGATTGATCTTGATGACCTACAAAATAATGTGCTTTGAGATACTCTCCACGACAGGGCAACAAGATAGACTCAGGGTATACGATTGCATTATCCTTACCCTGCCAATCAATTTGCGGTAAAGCATCAGCAAAAAGCGTATAGCCACATGTATCCGTTGCTATATTACGAATGTCTTTGATCTGCAATACGTGGGCATTGCCTAACTCGACTTCCTCAACTTTTTCACGGAATGTAAAACCTGTTCGAATCTCTGCAAGGTCGCTCAGTTTTACGGCTTTTTTTACATTTGACATAAATATTTACTCTGAAAGAGATTGAGCCACCCTTGACTCACATAGTTAAGCAGCCTTACCTAAGTTATCTTTTAACCAAGTGGTCATCTGACTATTCCGATCTGAATTTACTTTATGCCAAGCTGCTTCACCTTTTAACCTTGTAACTAATAAACCATCATCAGCATCTAGAACCGTCTGAAGATCATTGCGAATGTCCACGGCAGATTTGTCAGAAATAACAAGCCAACAGGATTCTAAAGGACGACACCAATTCGAATAAGATTGGATCT
Source organism: Acinetobacter sp. S4397-1 (assembly GCF_024129285.1). Lineage (NCBI taxonomy): Bacteria > Pseudomonadati > Pseudomonadota > Gammaproteobacteria > Moraxellales > Moraxellaceae > Acinetobacter > Acinetobacter sp. S4397-1. The sequence continues at coordinate 20,663 of NZ_JAMXXZ010000014.1, read as the reverse complement.
TTTTATACAGCTCATCATAGTTACGTTGCTTACGCAGGTCATAATTGATCTGATATACTTTCATTTGTTCTTAACTCCTAATGTTTAGTCACGTTATTGGTTTTGAATTCGATGACAGGCGGCCACCTGTCATCACAAATTAAATACAGTAGGTAGACTATGCAACCCCTGTTACATCAGGATAATGGGGCGTTTTTTACTCAATGTCAATTGTTTTTTTGCAGTAGAACACCTACTAAAATGGAAACCCATAAACAAATACTACTATTTTCATTGCAAAATATTGTTTTTAAACATAATTTTTATTAAAACCAAGCTAAATATATTTCTATTCAAAAAAACTAATGATTTGAATATCTAAAGCTTTTGATATTTCATAAAGCTTGAGCACAGTAATGTTAACCTCACCTCTCTCTATCCGCCCCATATAACTACGATCTAAACCACACATAAGGGCTAACTTTTCTTGAGAAAGGCCTTTTTCTTTTCTAGCCTTACGTATTTTTTGACCTAGTAAACTTGCTAATTCTGTCATTTGATTTAAATGCTCAAAAAACAGAACTATCATCATTTACGGATTAAACATCCACGGCTTATAATCCTCTTTTTAATAAGTGAAAATTGTTCAGTTATGGCAAGAAATACTCATTTACCACTGTATGATGATTTTTTAGACTTATTCATAAATCACGAAGTCAATAATTGGCAAGCTAAAGATTTTTGGGAGAAAATGCTGACATCTAGACCAAACATGCCAAAAACTGCTAAAAGACGTATGTACTCAGGCCTAAAAATCCTACTGAATTTTAAATATTTGGAAGTCAATCCCACTACATCTTCAAAAAAATCCTTTCGTTATAAAGAAACACCTAGACTTAATGATTTAAGAAATCATTATAAAAAACAGAAGCTTCAAGATATTTTTATGTCAAAAAAAAGTGATTTATTGATAGAATTGGAGGAAAAAGAGAATAATATCGAATTCTTAAATACTTTATTAGCTAATGATGCGACGCTAGAAAAATATTTCATTACCCATAAACATGAGATTGAGAAAAATATAAAAAAAATAAATTCTAATATCAAATTAATGGAAGATATATTAAGTTAGATAAAAAATTGATCATAAAATCGTCATTTCAATAAAAATAAAACATGAAGTGACATTACAATAAAGGCATAACTATTATTTAAAATTATAGATCTCTAGGCGTGTCTAGTTCAAATTCACCATCATCAGTAAATAGCCGTTTGGTTGTATAGCCATTACGTGTATTTTTGCCTATACGAGGACTATTCTTCTCATAGCCTAAATGTTCAGTCAGTTCAGCATTGAGTGCAGTTTCAACGATGAGTTTCTTTAAAGCTTTACTGAAATTATTCAGGTCAGCTTCTGTTTTTAAGTTCTTAGCAAATTCTTTTGCCAATGCCAGCATTGCTTCATCTTTCATGGTAAACACCTGTGTTGCCCCCCAACAGGAGCCTACTTTAGGCTCTCGTACCTAGGAGTTCTTTTTAGACAAAGGCTCATTGAGCTTATCAATACTCACCCCATACTTATAGGCGTTGTATTGCCACACTACGAACTGTTCCAACAACAAAGCGTTCTCTTTTTCCAGTCTGGCATTCTTAACCTCCAAAGCTTCAATTTTAGTTTGAGCAATTTTTAAACTAGCAGGTAGTTTCTGTGTTGTATTGCTCTTAACCTTTGACACTTGTGGTTTTTTGCATTGATCATAGGCAGTCTTAATACGCACATATTTCTGTAAAGTTTGACGAGTTGGTGCAGGCACAAGTTCGAGCTGTAGCTCAATGGCCTGACATAGCCGCTCCCAAGTCAATTTCTGATCTAAAGGCCAATAATCAAGAAGCTCAACTATATTCTCGATGTCTTTATCGGTTAAATGCTGTGCCATATCAAATCCATAAATCCATTTGCAATGCAGGACTGAGCAAATGTGGTTCATCCTCTATCTTTTTCCGTTGAGTATTCTCAATAACGGGGATACGTTTACGACCTGCTTTTTGATACGCTAAATCAAGATGTGTAACATCTTCCGAAGGCGGCAAACTTAAAGGCGTTCCATCAAGAATGTTTGGATCATCTAGTAGGGCAATTAACTGTTCACAACGTTTAATCGTAAGCTCTCTAGTCCCCAACCAGACCGTTGCACCAGTAACATTTTTACTCACAGCTTCCTTATCCTTTGCCCATAAGATTTTTTCTTTTCTAAGTCGATCTTGAAGCCGTTTTTTCTTTTCTTCATCCCCCTTAATACAGACATGTTCCGTACAATTAAGACAATTTCTATACTTTAGGCAGGGTTCATCAATATAAGAATGTGTACAAAATCCAAACTCGGTAGTGTGCATAGACAATGTTGTTTTGGTATTTAGCTCTTGTAGAGTTCGAGGTGTAGCTATTTGGAATGTAAATGTACTATCAGTATTTACTTTACCAACCTCATTTTTCTGCATCTCAATTAAGCTAAAATTACGATCTTCAACCGAAGTATGGTCATATACTCGATTTTGCTTCATATCAGCCCGCCCTGACCATTTAGCGAGTAACATGCTATCCATTCCATTGGTATTTGCTATCGTATTGAGAAGATGCCTAAATTGATGTGTAGTCACACTGTAGTCACCATATCCCCATCGTTGGAAAATGGATTGAACATTTGCTAACTCATGACGTCCTTTCTTCTTTTTTTTGGTGGAAGATAAGCCTTCATTTAAAGTATTAATATGTGGTACCCATAATTCTGAGAAAATAGTTGCATAATAACTATGGAATTGGTTTCTGAAACAACAAAACAAAGCTTCTGACCATTTAACCTGTACGCCATTACCCGTACTAAAAGGTACATAAGGGAAACCTTTCGGTAATCTACTTCGAAGAATTTTGTTTAGATCCTCTAAACTAACCACATAGTCTTCACTTGGTATTCCCCTAACTCGTAAAAAACTCAACGCAGCCATACGCGCGTTTCTAGTAGTTGAATATAAGGATTCATCAAATCCCATAGCCCTTAAAACCTCTACGCAACTAAGCAACTTATTATCAGCAACATCAGGGCACAACTCATGCCTAGGAAATTTTTCACTTGTCTCAAGTAAATATGCTAAATATCTAGGCTTTTCTGACATAGTAATCAAACGTTCAATAGCCCGTTTTACCGTTGGGATCATGGCACTTGGAATGTATTTAATGTCATGCCCATAATTTTTCTGAGCATACCACCTAATACCTAATACTTTCTCTATATTGGAATCATCTGCTATAAGCCCTAAACTGCTCTTAGAAAGCGTTTGGACTTCTTCCTCATGGATACAATTATGCTTTAAGAAAAATAGCTCTGATGCTCGCTCAGGCGCAGCTAGAAGCAAACTCACAGCACTGGTGACAAAAATATCTCTATCTGACAATTCTGAATCTTTGCGTGAAAAAATATCAGCTAATGCAAAAATCGCATCCTCATCAGGAAGTTTAGATGCTCTATGTTCCTCTGACTCCTCATCTAGCACAATCGACTTATCAGCAGGTTTTTTAATTGGATTTTTCCATTCTGGTAAAGCAACTATTTTTAATTGGCGAAGAAAATCCAATAGAATCTTTAGTTGTCTACCTACATGGTAAGCAGTACTCGCTTTATAATTTACTTTTGCATTTTCAGCAGCCAAGTCAAAATCTGCAATAACTAATTTAGTTAAATCAACTTCACCATCTCGATCTATGCATATTTGTTCTATTGCCCGAATTGAAAGAATTGTGTCTTTAGTTTTTAACTTGCTATTAATTCTTTGATACTTAACATACGCCTTTGCAAATTCTAGAATTGAATTATGCAAAAGATTTTCAGGTAATCTATCTTTGGATGAAATACCCGTTTTGACAAAGTGTACTTCACCTTTCCAATAATTCTCATCAAATCTAATATCTTCATTCAATTCTGATAACTGTTTAACAAAATCAATAAACCGCTTAATTTCAGAGCAAGGAGATTGGATATTGTCAGATGGAAAATATATTAAATTATCCATGATTGAACTCCTTACAAGCATCAATAACTTACTGAACGGCAATAATTGTACGGTCATTCACAGCAGCGACTTCAAGGCTACAACCCATATTAATTAGATCATCTCGCTCTTTAATTAATTGCTCTAGAACCAAATGATGAGGTGCTTTTGCCCAAGGCATAAACTTGCTACACAGATAACATGCGATTGGTGCATAATCATTGCAGTATTGATTTGTACCACATGAACCAACGTCACAATCTTGTTCTACAGAAGAAATCCTATTCGCATCTTTAATTTGTGATTGGGCTTCAATCTCATCTCTTACAACTTTCCCCTGAAAAGCATCTGCATATTTGCGTAAACTATCGTCCATTATAGATGATATTTGCTGTGCAATTTCGGGCACACTCTGCACATAACAGTGAGCATTTTGCGTATCATGATGATCTAACAACTTTGCAATGACATTCACACCCGCTTTCTGCCTAGCTGCATTTGTTCCAAGCGTATAGCGAAATCTATAAGCATTAACAAATATTGGATCACCTGTTTCCCTTGAACGAACACCAAGCTTTCTTACCGCATCTTTTAACTTTTGAGTTAATTGAACCGTAGGCAAATGAATAATTTCTTTTGGCAAAATTTCTGAAATTTCATGCCGATTTTCCCAATCCAAATTAACCAATTTCTCAAAATCATAAAATAGCGGTAGCTCTGCAAACTCTTGTTCAGATAGCTCTCGTTTTATTTCTTTACTTAATTTCTGCTTTAAAATTCGAGTATGCTCAAACAATATTTGTACGATACTTTCACGAATTCCTACTTCACTAAAAGCATAACGAAATCCACTAGCACCTCTTATTTTAGCTTTTGGAATATTGAGTACATGAACTTTTTTTTCATCCTTAAACTTATACTTATCGGTCTCGTATAAGTCTTTTACTTTTAACCCAGCAATTTGTATTGGTCGTCTACCTGTCGCACAAAAAACACGAATTAGAGCAGCCTCATAATAGGAAATCTTATTTTCTGCTAAATATTCATTGGTTCTAGTGATAATTGTTTGAAATTCAAATGGGCTAAATGGACCTTCATCTGGATCAAGGGAAAGGACTGCTGCTCCTTTTTCATTGCCACTCAATCTCCATGAATCCATTAGATCGTAAACTTCATCATCTACTGAGGAATAACCCAAATCATATAGTTTCTTCAAAAATACTCGTAGCATAGCTACTTTGTATTCATCTTTTTTTGCCGAATAGAAATTTTTATAATTTAAAAGACCTTTAATTGAAAAATGATTCTCTTCTGTAATATCAAAATATTTACCAATATATTCGCACATGTTTGCTGTATGTGAACTTGAACTATACTTAGCAAAATGAACTAAAGTCATGATCACATCTGATTGGACAGAAAACTCATAATTTCGTATCCGAGAGATATCTATAGTTTTATTGATATCTAATACCCATTTCTGATCATCGATACTAAACTCATAACCTTTGAATGATGTAAACTTATTTTGCGACTTATCTAAACTATCGATTCGAATTGATTTATTCATTTTCATCCTCAAATTTTTCTTGGATACCTAAGCCAATCTCTACAGCACGTTTATTCTCTGCACGTCTTGAATATCTTCTTGCACTTTGTGAGTTAGGTATCCACCCCATCAGATACGCACGATCTCTCTCAGCCTGATCTTCCGTTATTTTTCCAGATTTAATTAAAGTCTGAACTTTATCTGTATATTTATCATTCCATGTATGCCTAAATGCATGTGCATGCACATTGAATAAAACGACTTCAGAAATTTCTGAAAAAATTTTGTCCAGTGCATTAATTGAAAGCGGCTGTCCCTTATTTGATAAGATCAAAAAGTCTGTTAACTCTGCATTAGGCACTGTCGATCTATGATTTAGAATATAAGTATCCAATTTTTTCTTTAGATTCTGGTTGAGTGCAATTGATCGACTTCTGGTTTTAACCAACGGTTGATATAGCCTAGAATCACTTCCATCATGAGGATTACGCTTAATAGTAAGATACGACGTACCACCTTGAGAGGGTGTTATATCTGTAATTTTTAAATTTAATAATTCACCTTTACGACACCCAAGATATAAAAACAAATAGGTAATCAGCTCATTTCTATAAGTAATGTAATCTGAAGTCCAAATACGGTTCTGATTATCAGGATCAACTGCCTTTAAAATTTTATTTAGTTGATCAGTATCAAAAGATTTGTATTCAGCCTGAATATCCATGGACTTACGAGGTCTACGAGATTTTAAAAACTGCTTTGTACTTGTTATTGCAGATGAATGAAGATGCGTCTCAAACCACCCAATATATTCGGCAAAATTAGTTAACCGCCGATATATCAATTGTTTGGATACATAGTCCTGAGTAACAACCAATTTTGCTCTAGCTCGCTCTTTGTTATTACTTTTTGGAAAACTTATGATCTTTTTTTTTGAAGCTGTCCCGCTTAATCGGCTACGATTGAAACTGGTTAAATTTACTAAAGCTTCGATTTCATTTAATTTTAAAAAATCTTTATTTTTAATCCTTTGTTCCAAATCAATTCCTAACTTATCCAATAACTGAAACAGCAACTTAATATCTTCTAGAATAGCTGTAATAGTATTGATTGATTGACCACGATTTCTTAAATGAATGATCGTATATAAATTTGGATAAGTCATAGGAACACCATCACTATTCAAAAGAACAGCGAATCTCTCACCACCACTCATTACAAATCTTTTAACAAACATCATGGCTTTATTTAACAAAATATCTAAGTATTAAATATCATAAATCATAAGTAAAAAAATTTACAGAACCATTCCTAGTATCTGTAAATTTCTTTTGTAACTAACTACTAATAAAGAATAATTTTATAAACTTTACAAAACATGGTCTCTAGTAGGTGTCAGAACGGTAAATCATCATCTAGATCGGCCGCAGGTGCCGGAGTTGGCGCCGGCTGTGCTTTGGGTGCAAAGCCGCCCGGGTTATTGTTGCCATACCCCCCACCCTGGTTGTTATTGAAACCAGCTTGCTGTGGCGCTGAACCATAGCCACCTTGCGGGTTATTATTGCCATAGCCGCCCTGATTATTGTTAAAGCGCGGCTGGTTAAAACCATTGTCGCCCTGTTCACCTTGTTGGCGTGCCGAATCTAGCATCTGCATTTGTTCGCCACGGATTTCTGTTGTATAGCGTTCCTGACCATTCTGATCGGTCCATTGACGGGTACGCAATGAACCTTCGATATACACTTTAGAACCTTTGCGCAGGTATTGTTGTGCAATTTCACCTAAACGGTTGTGCAGCACAATACGGTGCCATTCTGTTTGCTCTTTACGCTCACCGGTATTTTTATCTGTCCACGAGTCGCTGGTTGCTATCGAAAACTGTGTAAGGGAGCCCCCATTGGGGAAAGTTTTTGTTTCAGGATCTCGACCTAAAGTACCAACCAAAATGACCTTATTTACACCACGCATGAGATCTGTATTCCTATTTGTATCTATTTTACTTTATAAGAGTTATGTTTAAATGGCTACCTCTTTACCTAACAAGTGCGTTAATTGTTGTCGCGAGACTTCATTAACCTGCTGTTTGTCGACCTTGACAAAGGCCACTTGCTGTTCAGACATCACCACAACCTCTTCAATACCACGAATTGCCAAAAGCTGAGAAGTCCATTCGTCTGTTTGTCGGGTCTCCGGTAAACGAAGTACCAGTGAGGAAAGATAACGAGGTTGTGCCAATCCAAAACTCATCAATAGCCAAATTATAGCAATTGCCGATAAGATACTCCAACCCAGCAACGTATTGTTCAAAAGCAATAATTGACCACCAATCACGCCACCAAAAAATGCACCCAAAAACTGGCTACTGGCATTGACGCCCATTGCGGTGGCTTTGGATTGAATCGGGGCTGCCTTGGACAACCAGGACGGCAACAAAGCTTCCATCACGTTAAAGGCAATAAAGAACAGGCCCAGTCCGGCCAGCAATATATATTTGGATTCAAAACCGAAAATCAGGATCAGCAGGCCCAAAATAATGCCGCCAATTGCCGTCAGGAAAATACCGCGCATCTGACGGTATTTCTCTGCGAGTACAATACTTGGAAACGCAAAAAACAGGCTGATCAAGAGTAAAGGCAGATAGACCCAACCATGACTCGACAACGGTAAACCGCCAAATTCGATCAGCTGTGAAGGTACATAGATAAACATCGCAGTGAGCAATAAATGCAGGGTGAAAACTGAAATATGCAGACGGTTCAGGTCGCCCATTTTCAGCACCTGTTTTAGCTGGGTCAGATACCCCTGCTGGAAGTTTTTATGATGACGGCTGACTTTAGGTACCATCAACAGCATGGCGATTGCAGCCAGTCCCATAATGGTCGTGACCCAAAACAGGCCAGAGATACCGACCAGTCCGGTCAGCCAAGGCCCCAAGCTAAACGCGACCACAAAAGACAGGCCGATACTCATGCCCATTACTGCCATTGCTTTCATACGGTTTTCTTCACGGGTCACATCGGCCAGCAAGGCCATGACCACAGCCGAGACTGCGCCGCCACCTGCAATTGCACGTCCAATGATGACTCCATAAATGGTGTCGGACATGGCGGCAACCGCACCGCCCAGGGCAAAAAGCAACAGGCCCAGAACCACCAGGGGTTTACGGCTATAACGGTCAGCGATCAGGCTAAACGGTATTTGCAGCAACGCCTGAGTCAGGCCATAAATACCAACCGCCAGACCGATAAGCGCAGGCGTAGCATATTCATATGACTGCCCTGCTACTGAAAATACAGGAATAATCATAAACAACCCCAGCATGCGCAGCGCAAAAATACTGCTCAGGGCAAAGGTCGAGCGACGTTCTAAAGCATTCATCATAAATTCAGGCGATTCAGCGAATTAATCTTGGTGCACAGATTATAGGACATTCCATCCCCAGTAAGGCATGATTTTTATTTGAAATAAAAATCAGCAGGGGCTGAAAAGCAAAAAGCGCAGCCAGAGCCACGCTTTTCAATATCAGAATTCCTTATTGATGCAGGGCACTTTCTTTTTTCTTATATTGAATAGAGGCAATGACAGCCCAGACAATAAAGGCCACCCCAATCAGGCCAGTCACAATTTCAGGAACATGCAAGCCGGTTCCGCTGGCAATCATGATAAAGGCCAGAGCACCAATTGCATAATGCGCTCCATGCTCCAGATAGATATAGGCATCCAGTGTGCCTTTTTCTACCAGATAAATGGTCATTGAACGGACGAAAATCGCACCAATCGCCAGCCCCAGCATAATAATGACCACATCAGAGGTGATGGCAAAGGCTCCGATCACCCCATCAAAACTGAAAGAGGCATCCAGCACTTCAAGATACAGGAAACCACCAATACCGGCTTTGACCACACCCGTCGGTACGCCATTTTCATCATGACGAATGGCATTGCCCTGTTCATCAATTTCCGGCTCACCGCCCAGTAAATGACTGAGGACCTGCACCCCAATATAAATCACGATGCCCCAGATTCCAGCCATGGTCACTGCCAAGCGTTTATCTTCTACCACATTGCCAGCCATAATTAACAGCACCACCAGGGCAATAAAGACCGACATGGCCGGAACACTAGCCAGGTTGGCAAGACGGCGTTCCAGCATTCTGAACCAGTGCGTGTCTTTCTCTTCATCCAGGAAGAAGTTCAAAAACACCATCAACAGGAAAGCGCCACCAAAAGCAGCAATCTCCGGATGATGGGCCATCAAACGCGCCGAGTATTCTGCAGGATTATTCAGGGCCAGCCGTACCACTTCCATAAAGCCCATTTCCGCAGTCACCGCGACAATGGCCACAGGGAAGATTAAACGCATACCAAATACGGCAATCAAAATCCCTATAGTCAGGAATAACATTTTCCAGAATGGATCCCATCCCCGTAGGACTGAGGCATTGACAACCGCGTTATCGAAAGATAACGACACTTCCATAATCGCTAAGATAGCGGTGATGGCAAGCGCTGTGAGCATGGTTTGCAAGCCCGCTTCCGGACCATGGGTATAACCCCAATAAGCAGACAAACCAAGACACACGATCGAGAATGCGATTGAGAAACCAAAATGTTTCAACATACATATCGACCTTGAATCAATTAAATAAGACGTATTTTTTCAGTAGAACTGCAATACGGACACAATAAACTGTGCCAATTATGAAACTTTTGTGGCCCAAACCAAAGCACTTCCTGTGGTCTTTTGTATTATTTTCTCAAGGCAGCCTCCCTGGTCTTTTAAACAGCCGGTTCTTTGCTATAGTGCTGCATGGCTTAACTTAAACTGCTAAGGATTTCAGCATGAGTTTTTCACAACAGGTTTGGCAACGTAATCTTGCGCTCTACCAAAAGACACTGGCTCTGCCGTTTAACCAGCAACTGGCACAGGGAACACTCAGCCGTGAGGCTTTTAGTCATTATGTGATTCAGGATGCGCATTATCTGCTGGCTTATGGCCGTGCCTTGGCTGTCTGTGCGGCGAAAGCGTTTGAAGCCGATGATGTTATCCAGTTTAGTGAGGCGGCTAAAATTGCCATTGTGGTCGAACGCAGCCTGCATGATGGCTTTATGCAGGATTTTGGTATTAGCAAGGCGCAGTTTGAAAATACCCCGCTGACACTGGCTTGCCATCATTACACTTCTTATTTACAGGCGGTGGCCTGGGCAGAAAGCTATCCGGTGGTGGTGGCTTCCCTGCTGCCGTGTTTCTGGATTTATGCAGAAGTGGGCAAGGACATTATTGATAATGCCGCCCCGAATAACCCTTACCAGGCCTGGATTGATACCTATGCCGGTGAAGAATTCCATACCGCAGTGCGTAATGTAATTAGCACTATTGACCGTATTGCCGAGCGGGTGGATGCCGATACACTGGAGAAAATGCATCAGGCCTATACCGATGCAGCCCGTTTGGAATGGCTGTTCTGGGAGAGTGCCTTTGAACAGCGCCAATGGCCAGGTCTGGATGACGTGAACTAAGTTTTCGTTTCTAAAATCCATCCAAAATGCCAGTCAGTGAACCATTGACTGGCATTTTTATTCATCAAGCGATGAAATATGCACAATCGCCGTTCTCCCTCACTTACAGTTTTTTTTTATCTCCATATTTCCTCTGCTGTTAAGCCTCTCAATCACCGCAAAAAACTTCCTCTTCTGATACTCGCAGGTCTTGGTTTTGATAATTTTTTTTAGTTTCGTTCCACTTGCTGGGTCTTTGCTGCAATGGTCTGTTTGCTCTGGATTTTTTGAAGAAGACTATACTCAATTTTTGAAAAATCAACTCAACTTCTAGGGCCCACTGCTTCATGATATTCCGCATGATATATGCTTTGAAAAAATCAAATCCGCCTCACTACCCTACCTGCCAAGCGAGCAATGAGCAAAAATTAACCACAATCAAGCACTGGTCTTTATATAGTGGACGTGACCAATATCCGACATAACTTGACGTTTAAAATACTTTTATTTGCACTTGAACATTTTTCATTCGGTATCATATAAAGGTTTTTGATGAATATTCTAGGATCATTGCATGAGCCAAAGCCACATCCGTATTCGAGGTGCACGTACACACAACCTGAAAAATGTGAGCCTTGATATCCCACGCGACAAGTTTGTGGTGATTACGGGACTGTCGGGTTCAGGCAAGTCCTCACTGGCTTTTGATACGCTCTATGCCGAAGGCCAGCGCCGTTATGTAGAATCCCTGTCTGCGTATGCGCGCCAGTTCCTCTCCCAAATGGAAAAGCCGGAAGTCGACTCAATTGAAGGCCTAAGTCCCGCCATTGCGATTGAACAGAAATCCACCAGCCACAACCCACGTTCAACGGTCGGAACAATTACCGAAATTTATGACTATTTACGTCTGCTCTATGCGCGTGTCGGTACACCCTATTGTCCTGAACATGATCTGCCGATGGTCGCGCAAACGGTCAGTGAAATGGTCGATGCGGTTAAGGAACTGGAAGAAGGTACTGCACTGTTATTATTAGCGCCTGTGGTGCGTGAACGTAAAGGCGAATACACTGCCCTGTTTGAACAGCTGCAAAGCCAGGGCTTTGTCCGGGCCCGTGTCGATGGCGAGATCATGGAAATTGATCCACCACCCGAGCTGGATAAAAAGAAAAAACATAGTATCGAAGTGGTAGTTGACCGCTTTAAGGTGCGTGATGACCTGGGCAACCGTATTGCCGAGAGCTTTGAAACAGCCTTACGTCTGGGTGGAGATATCGCGATTCTATCCTGGATGAAAGATGAGCATGAGGATCGGGTATTTTCTGCCAAGCACTCCTGTCCGGAATGTGAACGCGCAGTGGCCGAACTGGAACCGCGTCTATTCTCCTTTAACAACCCTTTTGGTGCTTGTCCGGTCTGTGACGGTCTGGGGACACGCAGCCATTTCAGTACGGAGAAACTGATTCCGAATGCAGAGGTCAGCATCAGCCAAGGCGCGATCCGCGGCTGGGACCGTCAGCGTCCTTATTATTATGGCATGCTGCAAAAAGTCGCCGAGCATTTTGGCTTTTCTCTGGATACTCCTTGGGAAGAGCTGGATGCCAACACCCGAAAGAAATTCCTGTATGGAAGCGGCAAGGAAAAAATTGACCTGAGCTATATTGATGAACGCGGCCGCCGTCATAACCGGGTCATGCCTTTTGAAGGGATTTTGCCCCACCTAGAACGCCGTTACCGTGAAACAGAAAGCAATTATGTGCGCGATGATCTGGCACAGTACCTGTCGAATGCCGCCTGTGATGCCTGTGATGGTTCACGTCTGAATGAGATCTCGCGTAATGTGAAGATTCTGGACAAAACCATCGCCGACATTACCCGCATGTCGATTGGTGATGCCGAAAGTTATTATCAGAGCCTGAATCTGGAAGGTGCCCGTGGTGAAATCGCAGACAAGATCTTCAAGGAAATTCGTGAACGTCTGCACTTTCTGGTGTCAGTCGGCCTGAATTATCTTAGTCTGTCACGTTCTGCCGAAACCCTGTCGGGTGGTGAAGCACAGCGTATCCGTCTGGCTTCCCAAATCGGTGCCGGCCTGATGGGTGTCATGTATGTCCTGGATGAACCTTCGATTGGCCTGCATCAGCGTGACAATGACCGCCTGTTACAAACCCTGATCCGTTTGCGCGATCTGGGCAATACCGTACTGGTGGTTGAACATGATGAAGATGCAATCCGCGCCGCTGACCATATTATTGATATTGGCCCGGGTGCCGGGGTGCATGGCGGACATATCATTGCGGAAGGAACCTATCAGGAACTGGCAGAAAACGAAGATTCCCTAACCGGAAAATATCTGTCTGGCAAACTGAAAATTGAGGTGCCAAAAAAACGCATCCAGCCCCCTAAGCCGGGAGAACAGATCAAATTGATGGGCGCCGCCGGGCACAACCTAAAGAAAGTCGATCTGACCCTTCCGTTGGGCATCATGACCTGTATCACCGGGGTATCCGGTTCAGGTAAATCGACCCTGATCAATCGAACCCTTCTGCCTTTGGCAGCGACCCAGCTCAATGGTGCGACCACGCTGACCGCTGAAAAGTTTGATTCAATTGATGGCCTGCAATATCTGGACAAAGTGGTGGATATTGACCAGAGTCCGATTGGCCGTACACCACGTTCAAACCCAGCAACCTATACCGGCCTGTTCACGCCGATTCGTGAGCTGTTTTCACAAACTCAGGAAGCCAAAGGTCGTGGTTATACGGCGGGTCGTTTCTCGTTTAACGTGAAAGGTGGACGCTGTGAAGCCTGTGAAGGGGATGGGATGATCAAGGTAGCAATGCACTTCCTGCCAGATATGTATGTGCCCTGTGATGCCTGTCAGGGCAAGCGTTATAACCGTGAAACGCTGGAAGTGAACTATAAGGGCAAAAACATCTCAGATGTGCTGGAAATGACCGTCGAAGATGCCATGCATTTCTTCGATGCCATTCCGGTGATTCACCGTCGTCTGGAAACCTTGCATCAGGTGGGTCTGGGTTATATCCGTCTGGGTCAGTCTGCGACCACTCTTTCTGGTGGTGAAGCGCAACGGGTGAAACTGGCGCGGGAGCTGGCCAAACGCGATACCGGTAAAACCCTGTATATTCTGGATGAGCCTACTACGGGTCTGCATTTTCATGATATTGCCAAGCTGCTGGATATCCTGCACCAGCTCCGCGACAAGGGTAATACCATCGTGGTAATTGAGCATAACCTGGACGTAATTAAAACCGCCGACTGGGTGGTGGATTTGGGACCTGAAGGTGGTTCGGGTGGCGGTATGATTGTTGCCGAAGGAACACCGGAACAGGTGGTAAAAGTCAAAGCTTCACATACGGGTAAATTCTTGAAGCCGCTATTGCAGTGATTTAGAAAGGGCTCATCAGAGCCCTTTTTTATTCTTTTAATCTTTTTATGACATATTCAATATTTTTTTGTCTTTCAGGGCTAGATACTTTTACCTCCTCATCAAGTACTTCAAATATTAAAGTATTAATTTGTGGCTGTAATTCAACACTGATTTGCTGACTAAGTATCTTTTTTAAAACGCCTAATGTATGAAATTTTTTAAATCTTTCGTCTTTTGAAATTCCATTAAAAATTAAATTTTTCCAAGTATTTTTAGTTGTAAGCGGCTTTGTTGTATACAGTTTTAAAAGATAAAGTTCTCCTAGCTCACTCAAACTTAAGTGACAACTTAGGTGTGAGGTTGACCTGATTCTATAAATTTATTTAAGGCGGCTATACGTGCATGAATCTCATTGACTGAGCTACTGAAGTGTCTTGCGCTCCGTTTATCTCCCTCTCATTTTATGCAATACCTTTTAGTTTCTAACAAACTATGTCGATGTTACCCCAACTACTTTTCCCCATCCTTTTTCCTAAGCGTTTGCAGGTTTTTAATAATTCATTTCTATCTAAAAATTCCGATTTTTGTCTTTCTATGGGTTTGTATTTTTTTCTTGGTGGAATTATGACAGGTGCTTGATGATCTGAAATGAGCTATCGGCAGTATTTAATATCATAAGCGCTATTGGGATAGATAGAATCTATGCCTTCATCAGAGGATGATTTGATCAAGTCAACCACTGAGTACCTGTGAATCACTGATATCGTTCGGGGTGAGCTGAACTGCATCTCTTTGCAGCGTTTTAGCATTTATACCAAGGTGAAGCTGAGGCCATAGGCAACGATATTCAGGCTGATGTTTCTTCTGTTTCCATTCACTTTCACCTAAAAACTCCAGGCCAGTAGAATCTACAAGCCAATGAAGTCTATCACTACATTTTTGCTAGCTGTTCGCAATATCAATTTTTGTCTTGTACGAAGTGTGGAATAATTTGGTGCTGTCCCACCGAAACCGTCAAAGAGAATCGAAATAGCAATTTGATCACTAAACAGCATTGAATGGCTGTATCGGTATAGCTTTGATTTCATCCGTGTTTACCTTATGACTGGGTATTCCCTTGGGTCTGAAGATTAAAATTTCTCTATCTCTCTATTTCAGGCCTTCGTAGTTTTTAATTTTTTACTGGGCCTTTAAAAAATAGCTCAAGCTACCACAAGAGGTTTGAGCAAAATTCAATTTAAAAAAATTAAATAAACTTGTTTTTAACCTATTTACACCTGCCACAATTAAGTGCATAATGCACCGCATTAGGGCGAGTTAAATTATTCCTCAGCAGATTTTTTGATTTACCCGGACATTTTGGCGAAAAAACCTCAATTTTCTTTGAAGATTGAGGTTTTTTTTTGTTGTTTATTGATATCTCGCTTTTTGATCTGGTAAAAATGAATCATTTTGGTGCGTTTTTTATTTTTTCATAAAGAAGCTTTGTAGGCTTATTTGCCTTCTATTCATAAATTTAAAATAAAAAAAAGCCCAACCTTGGGGAAAGCTGGGCCGATAAAACGAAAAAATTGTGGAGAATCAGTCAGAATCCTATATAAGTATGAACCATGACCTGATTTCTCTATTATGTGCGATTTCGCCTGCAAAGTAAAGCCTATTATTTTAGTCGGATTTAAGGTTGTCCACCTTCATTAATAGTGACATTTATCACAATAAATTAAAAAACAATGATCTAAATAAATAATTAACAGAAAAATTGTATATTTAAAATACTTGGACTTTTTATCCTCTATCCTCTCTAAAGCAGAAATTTAAAATTGTTTATACCAATCAAAATTAAAATTTAATCGTTTTTAAGAATAATGAAATCTTCATGATTTAGCTTTTTTTATCATTTTATAAGCTGAACCCTAAGCATAGCTTGCTGTAATTAAAGGCAATTTTAACCTAGCTGAAACATGTTTAAATAAGTAGACTTTTACACAAAATTAATACAATTTTTTAATCGTAAAAAACAAGGACTTAGCAGCTGATTGACTTAATAAATTGTTACAATACAATAGCTCCCCTGTTGTATATCTTCTGTAACTAAACGGTAAATATCATGAAAAAACTCGGTTTAGCCACTGCTTTATTATTAGCCATGACCGGCGCTCAAGCATATCAATTTGAAGTTCAAGGTCAGTCAGAGTTCATCGACAATACTGTTAATGACAAAGATTTCACTGGTGCTGTTCAAGGTACTTACTACTTTAAAAATGTAGATGCATCTAAAGGTCCTTTAGCTGAAGCAGCTTTCTTAAACCAGGCATCAAATGTTTCTTTAGCATATACATATGGCGAATACGATGTAGACGCTGATTTTAAAGACCAAGTTTCTCATACTTTTGGTGCTAAAGCTGAAGCTTATGTTCCAACTAAATTTGTTCCTGCTTATGCAAGTGCATCTTATAGCCACACCATTACTGATGGTAAAGGCGGTCAAAAAGATGACCAAGGCGACCGTTATGCATTAGAATTGGGTGCTGTACTTGCACCTAACTTCTTGGTTGCTGTAGGTTATACTAGCGTCGCTGACCAAGTTTCTTATGACGCATTCAACATGTTCAACAATGGCGTTGTGAAAGCAGCTCTAGAATCTCAAACTATTAATGAAGACCAGGATGCGATCACTGCACGTACTAAATATGTAGGTGCAATTGATGGTACGAACATGTCAATTGGTTTTGAAACTGGTTTAGTATATGGCGAAGATACTGCTTATAACTTAGGCACAACTCTTTTCCTTAACCCTGCTTTAAGCGTGGGCGCATCTTATATGGAATCTAGCTATGCTGGTTCTCCAGACAAAGCTTGGGGCGCAAACGTAAACTACTTCATCACTCCAGCGGTTGCAGTTGGCGCATCTTATGTAAATGCGAATGCTGAAGGCGAAGCGCGCGATACGCAAACTGTAGGCGTAAATGCTAAATTCCGTTTCTAATTTCTGATTAGACGTTGAATAGAAAAAAGGACGCTGATGCGTCCTTTTTTTATTGGGCGAAATATTTATTCTGGTGAACGAATCAGGCTCAGGAAATGCAGATGACGTTCATATTGATCAATGATGTCCTGTAGTAAATCTTCCTGTGTCCATTCCATTACATCATAGCCCTGCCCACCTTCTTTTAAAAAGACTTCAGCCTGATAAGACTGGTCATCCTCAAGCTCGGACATAAAAGTGGGACTGATCATTTGTGTCATTACCACCTGATAGATAAAATTCATCTCATCCTGATGGTCGACACGCAACTCAATCCCCTCTTCCAGCGCATGAATCTTGACCTGTATTTGACGGCGTTTCAGCTCGGTCTGAAAACTACCAAAAGCCTTGCTTGCCGTAGTATCAATAAATGCCTGCACCTCGGCCTTACTATGCGGATAATGCATAATCAGCCCCAGCCTTTGCTGCCAGCTGCGCGGATTTTGAATCGCACGCGGCGTAATGCGTGCAGCCTGCACAGCATGCATTTTAATTACATCCAACCTCAGTGCTTTAAGTAGTCCCCAGCAAATGAGCAGCATGATCAGGGTAAAAGGCAAGGCACTCATGATCGTGGCAGACTGTAAGGCCTCCAGACCGCCGACCAGCAGCAAGGTAATCGCCAGCAAGGCCATCACCAAAGTCCAGAACAGACGTTGCCAGACCGGTGAGTTTTCAGTTTTTGCTGTCAGATAATCAGTGACTAGTGAACCAGAATCGGCTGAGGTCACAAAGAACAGCATCACCAGCAAGGTTGCCACAATACTGGTGACGGAACTAAAGGGCAAACTGCCCAGAAATTCAAACAGTGCGACAGATGAATCACGCTGCACCGCTTCAAGCAGACTGGTATTGGCTTCATGAATAATACTATGCAGGGCGGCATTGCCCATAAAGCCCATCCAGATCAGGGTAAAGCCTGTTGGGATCAATAGCACCCCAACAATAAATTCCCGGACTGTGCGTCCTTCTGATACACGCGCAATAAACATGCCCACAAATGGTGACCAGGAAATCCACCAAGCCCAATACATGATGGTCCAGCCTCCAATCCAGCCGCTAGGCTGATAGGCATACAGGTTAAAGGTCATGCTGAACAGATTGGAGACGTATTGGCCTGTAGCCTGAATCGTGGTCTGTAAAAGATAAATACTTGGGCCAGCCAAAAATACAAAAATCAGCAACAGCAGGGCAAGCAACAAATTCAGCTCGGCCAGACGCTTTACACCTTTATCCAGACCAAAAAACACTGACAAGGCAGCCATGCTACTGACCACAATAATCAGGACAATCTGGGTACTCGGCTGCTGCTCAATACCAAACAGATAATTCAGGCCTGAGTTGATCTGGGTTACCCCGAATCCCAAGGTGGTGGCGACACCAAAAATTGTGCCGATGGTGGCAAAGGTATCGACTCCATCCCCAATCGGTCCATAAATTCTGTTGCCAATCAATGGATATAAAGCGGAACGGATTTTTAAGGGCAAATTATGCCGGTAAGCAAAATAGGCCAGTGCCAGACCGACCAGGGTATAGACGGCCCAGGCATGCAGACCCCAATGGAAGAAAGTAATTCGCATCGATTGCTGGGCAGCCACCAGTGTCTGAGGCTCACCAATCGGTGGCGTGACATAATGCATGACCGGCTCTGCAACGCCAAAGAACATGAGTCCGATACCCATGCCGGCGGTAAACAGCATCGCGAACCAGGAACCACTATGATAGGCGGGCTGGCTATGATCAGGTCCAAGCTTGATTTTCCCCATATCGGACAGCGCAATATAAATCAACACAATCAGGAAAATAGCCACGGATAACACATAAAACCAGCTAAATGAAGAGGTAATCCACTGATTTAACTGTTGCGTGAGTCCTTGAAAAGTATCCGGCGCAAAGAGCACCAGTCCCAGAAAAATGGCAATAATGACCACGGTACTGACAAAGACATTCGGGTTGACATTAGCCAGCCAGGAAGATGGTTTGGAAGACATATATCCCTCTTTTTTTCAATCTATGGAAAGAGCGAGAGACTCAAATAATTATTTGCAAGTAAAAACTATGAGAGAAATAAATAGAGTGTATTGATAATTCCTGTAGCTCGGCAACAACGCATATTCTTTCTGCTTTTCGCGCAAACCATTTATGAAATATCAATAGACCCTAATATAAAGGCAGATAAATAAAATCAATTTGAATCCGGCCTTATTTTAAAATAGGGTGAAAAATAAAGCCGTCAGCTTAATGTAACAAGAAAATCAAACCTGTCTGGCTTTACAGAGCGGTGTTTTTATCCTGTTTTTGCTATTTTTTCTTGGGGGGAATATAGGCAATATATTGTAAGGCAATCAATCGTGAAACGATCAGCGCCAGATACATCACCCCAAAAAACATCTGGATAATTGCCAGCATGCGGGCAATCGGGCTAACCGGCATCAGGTCAGATAAACCGGTGGCAGACTGGACACTAAAACTCAGGAACAGTAAATCCAGCCAGGGTTGGTAGGCATGTAAATCGGGATGTGCAAAACTGTAGGGCACCAGCAACTGGCAAATGCTATATAAAAAGGCAAAGCCCCAAGCCAGCAAGGTAAAGACTGCGCCTGCGGCAAACAGCTCATCTTTGGTCAGATAACGATCATGAAACATATAGCTCAACAGGCCATAAGCTGCACTAAAATAAGCACTGGCTTCAAACAGGTTGGCCGTGATATGAATCCAGTTATCCTGAATCCCCAAAGCAATTAAGGAAGAAAAGAAAATCGCACCTGCGACAAAGGTCAGCCCTAAAATCGTAAACATCGGGGTCTGTCGAATGACTTTGGCAATGACCAGCAGCACCAGAACTCCAAGCACCCAGGTAACAGCACGATAGGACACACTTTCATAGGCCAGCACCGATAGGATCAAAATCAGCAATTGCAAACAGAGCAGCCATGCAGATGGCAAGTGCTCAAAAGTTGCCCAGAATCGTTTTAATGCCTGCTTCATACTGCCCTTCTTCTTGGAATTCATATTCGCAATTTAATTATTATCAGCCTCAACATAGCATGTAGCAGGTTTACGGGTGTTTAACAATTTGTATGAAAATTCTCTGTACACGACAAATTTCACAGAACCCTTATCCTATCAGGGTTCTGCCTTCTTAAAATTGCCAAAATTTCCTTAAACTCTTCTTTTTT